>NZ_JBMEMN010000008.1:0-82107 GCF_049310905.1 Gudongella sp. DL1XJH-153 | reverse complement strand
GGCATTTTATCACCCGCCAAGAAAGATAAATGGAACGCAGGCACCATCAAGCGCATCCTCACAAATGAAAAATATAAAGGAGATGCGCTTTTGCAGAAAAGCTACACTGTAGATTTCCTTACCAAAAAGAAGAAAGCCAACGAGGGAGAAATTCCTCAATACTATGTTGAAAATAACCACGAAGCGATTATTGAGCCAGCGGTCTTCGACCTGGTCCAAAACGAGTTAGAAAAAAGAAACCCTGCAAACAACCGTCACAGCGGTGTTCATATATTCTCTGGCAAGATAAAATGTGGCGAATGTGGAAGCTGGTACGGTTCAAAAGTATGGCACTCAAATAGCAAATACCGCCGTACCGTTTGGCAATGCAACCATAAGTTTAACGGTAACAAAAAATGTGAAACTCCCCACCTAGATGAAAATACAATTAAAGATATATTTATAAAAGCTACAAATGAATTACTAACTGATAAGGATGAGATTATGGCAAACTTTGAAGCTATGAAAACAACCTTATTTGATACTGAAGATTTGGAAAACAAAAAGACTGAGCTTCAAAGCGAGCTCGAAGTTACAGCTGAAATGATTCAAAATATTATTAATGAAAATGCCCATACAGCTTTAGACCAAGAAGAATATCAAAAAAGATACGATAGCCTTGTAGAACGGTTTGATGCCACTAAGGCTAACCTAGAGCTTACAACTGAGCAAATTAAGGATAAAATAACTAGGCATAAAAACTTGGAAATATTCCTAGATGAACTACAGAAACAGGATAGTTTGATTTCAGAATTTGACCCACTTTTGTGGAATAGTTTAGTAGATTATGTAACAGTTTATGAGAAAAAAGAAGTTCAAGTAACTTTTAAAAATGGAATTGAAATCTAAAAAAAGCTATTAAAATTCTCCTCGTCACTGATTTTATTTCAGATATGAGGAGTTTTTTGATTTGTTTTAAAAAAATGAAAATTATATTAGGGTGATTGTAAATAATAAGAAAATTTATTTTTCTTGTAATAAGATTAAGCGTTCTCTAATTAGAAAACGCTTAATTATTTTTATGCTATTGAAACAATTTGTAACTATTAAAAATAGACAAAAATTGTTCATTGGATAACCTGTCAGGATTAGTAACATTCGCATGCTTCAACGCCTGTCTTAATTGGTTCTTAGTAAAAAGAACATGGTATTCCTTATTTACCCATCTATAAACGAAAGAGCAATATTTATTGTAGTCCTTCTTTAAAATCAATGGTTTATGCCTTTCAAGTACAATCAATACAGAATCAACACTAGGCTTAGGGTGAAAATATGATAGTGGCACTTTCTTAAGGATTTTTATCTCCATTTCCACCATCAGTAACAAGCCTAAAGCCCGTTGAGTGTTTTGTAATCTTTTAGCAAAACCTTTCTCTACAATAAGGTAGCTATATTTCGCTTGACTATCAAAAGCAATTTTTTTGATAATATCGGTGCTAATATTATAGGGAATATTACCAAATATTTTATAATCTGTATCTTTAGGAAAGTTAAATTTCAAAATATCCTCATTAATAACTTTTATATTCTGAAAAGGGTCAACTGCTTTTTTCGTGGCATGACATAAGCTTTCCTCAATCTCTATAGCATTCACCCATTGACCCATTTCCACAAGTTCCTTGGTAAAATGTCCTTTTCCTGATCCAATTTCTATTATTTTATCTTGTTTATTGATATTCGTATATTTTAATATTTCTTTTACATGCTTTTTAGATGTAATGAAATTTTGCGTATTTTTAGGGTTTTTCTGTTTCATTATAACCTTCTCCTTGCCGGTTATAATGAACTAATCTTAAGAGCTCATTATAACCAATTATTTTTACCTCCTTTAATTCTTTTCATTATAAATGAGATAAAGTAATATCTACTACTGCAATACATGTACACATATTTAAATCCTCCTTATACAGCTGATTATACCACTTTTAATTACTCTATTCAACAAAGCTCTATGCTAATGTCTGCATCACCCTATAGATTTTAAATAGTAGAAAGACAGGATGAAATTTCATTTCTTGTCTTCCAAAACTTACTATAATTCTCTATAAAATCCTCTATACCATTATCGAAAATGTCGGTGATTCATGGACTATATACATTTGTTAACTATACTAATTCGTATAATATAAATGATGTACCGTAATTAAAAAATAAATTATACTCATTTATTGGTGTTTACAAATAGAAATCGCAACCTTACTTTATTTCTTTTTATTCTCGATTAATATACTGGATACAATGGCATAAATTATTGTCACAACCATTACTGCTAACGCTACGTAAAAAATCCATCCACTATCTAAAAGTACTTCAATACCATTTAATAAAAAACTGATGCTAATTAAGAAAAATACTATTGCTGATTGCCGGTAATGCGGCTTTTTATCCATACTGTTTCGTTCTTTTTTTGATGCATAAATATAGGCATTGTTAAGCAAAAACCCTTTTTCTTTAAAAGAGAAAAAGCTTAAAATAAATGCCCCAATTGATACTATAAAGAGGATTACCGTAACAATTACTTCTTGCATTTAAATATCACACCTCCATAAAATTTTTATTTATCTGTTCGAGTTTATGTCACATTGTATTACTAATGTACATTACATACAAAATCATATTAAGCCATTTTTATTCTTCATCCCAATGTATGTCATCAAACACAAATAAACTGTCAACTGGAATATTTTCACGTATGTATCCTGTTATATCAATATCCCCTACCATTATCTCGCCAAAAAGTGATCCATTAAATTTATATTCTTTTCCAGCTGTATCAATAATGATACGCTCCCACTGGCCAATATCCGTAGCAAATAAAGTAGATGGGTTATTAAAAAAATACTGAGAAATTAGAGAGAGGATTTGTTCCGCTCTTGTTTTATCAATAAATAAATTTTGCTCTCTACCTATCTTGTAATTCCCAAATCCCCTATTATAATTATAGCCAATAAACCATACATCTCCTGTTGCTGATATAGTCAAATGTTGTTCCACTTCATCAGAAGGAGATGGTTCTGGACCATAGCATATATTATTTGATATGAGTTTTATTTTTTGTATGTCCATTTTTACCATCCTTTGCCTATTTAAAAAGTGGGATTTAGTCTTAAAAATGAGTATCCCCTCTGCTCAGAATAACTTTTATTATGAACGTAAACTAATATTGTTATCATTTCACTAGGTAGAAATTCATAGATGAATTTTTTAGCCGTTTAATTATTTCGTGTGACTCAACGCATTTATTTATATTATTTTTTCAATAAACTCAATACAGTGATTCACCATATTTAGTGACTGATACTTATTAGATGTAAAAAAAATGATGACTATTATTAGAAGAGAGACTTAAAACGACGCCTACTTAAAAGTAAAGCATAAAATGAGAGTATGACTAATGGTAAATGAAGGATACCCATCCACCAATTCTGATTTTGAAATACGAACCATGTTAGAATATTCATCATGCCAAATATGAATCCTATAAAGGAAATAATAGAAAGTGTAGGAGGATAAACATCTTTTGAAAACAGGATCATTACTCCAATTATTATAGGAGTAATCATACAATAGGTAACACCAGCTTCATTTGTTAGTACCGATAATCCAAACGCAGGTTGAATAACATCTTGTTCATTTACTCCATATGGCATTAAAAATGCCAAAAGCATCGGTGCCAGCACCCATAATGTCTGAACCTGAAGGTTTTCTCGACTCAATATGGTTTTTTGTTTAAATAAGTCATAGATACAAACTGCTGCAGCTATTAATATAATCACTGTATTACCAATTAACCAAACAAATCCATAGTTTTGTGTAAATGACATATTTTGAAAGAATGCAACAATGATTAGAATAAAGGAAATGTAGCCCATAAAAATATGTGAAGCTAACTTACCTTTTAAAAAGGGAATCAACATCATAATAAGTAGAAAAAACTTAGCAATAGGTAATAATAGGTTTATCTTTTCAATAACTGGTTGTGCCATAACACTTGCAATTACTTCTGCTGTATCAATTGGAGGATACGGAATCTGTGAGTAAGGCGGTATAAAAAAGACAATGAGCAATAGGAGCTTAAACCATATACTTTGAATAAAAGGATTTCGAATTTTAATTTGCATAACGTTGCTTCCTTTCTCTGCTCTTTCATCATTGCCCCACTATTCCTATGAAGAGCTTAAACTTTATTTGTACTTATGTTGTATCAAACATTTGTTCGTTCAGGGAGCTATTCTGAGCAAAAGGGATAATCATTATTTTAAATAATCTACTATAAGTTGTATATGACAAGTACCGATAACAATAAAGTCATGGAAATAGTTCCTATTGTCGCAATTACATTAATAAACCTCTGTGCCTTAACACCACTTTTCATTATTTTTACGATACCTTTGTATATTACTAATCCAATTATTCCACCTAACACATTATTAATAATGTCCGTAATATCAGAAGCTCCAACGCCTAGAATAAACTGGGATATTTCACATATAAAGCTGATAAATAAAATAAATAAAATTTTTCTACCAATAGTATATTTTTTAAATAAGGCTTCCACGTATATACCAAGAGGTAAGAAAATCACTGCATTCATAACCATTTCTTTAAAATCAAGTTTGCCATTTATTATTAAAGATTCACTGAAAGGAATTAAATTTACATTTCTCATATATCCCAAATTAGAAAATGGAATATCAAATTTGAATATTATTATCCAAAATAATGCAATCAGATAAATAACAAATAATATTTTAGTTAACTTGTTTGTTTTACTATCCTCTTTCATAACTTTCCTCCAATTTTCTACTTATCTATTTAATTATACCGTACTAATATTTATAAAACTATCCATAAATTAAAATAGCTGAGGAATCCCCGACTCCTACAACTGCACACCCTTTTTTGAGTTTGCACACCCCTAACTACAATAACTTTTAGGATAATTAAATTGTATCAATTTCTGCAAGATTATATCATAGACTCTCCCTTTGTATGGCTCGATCATTTCTACCAAGGTCTTAACAATACTGGTTGGAGTGTAGAACTCTCCTCCACCTTTTCCTTCTGCTGATGCAAACTGTCCAAGGAAGTATTCATATACTCTTCCTAGGAGATCCTTTTCACCATTATTGTGTAGCTTTATTGTAGAAATAAGGTCTATAAGCTCCCCGAGTCTTCTCTTATCAAGCTCTGGTCTAGCGTATCTCTTATCCAGTACTCCCTTAAGGGACGGGTTCTCTTTTTCAATAAGTATCATAGCATCATCAATGAACTGGCCAATCTTTGGATCCTTGGCATTATCCATGATATATGACCATCTAGCTTCTTTGGGTACCCAGAAGATGTTCTCAGCCAAATACTCATCTCTATCTTCTTCAAATCCTTCACCCTCTTCAACTAATTCATTGAACTTGGTCTCGAATTTATCGGATATGTATTTAAGGAATATCAGTCCAAGTACAACATACTTGTACTCAGATGCATCCATGCTTCCTCTTAATTTGTCTGCTGCTTTCCAAAGGGTTTCTTCAAAACCGATGTTTCCCGTTTTTTCTGCCATACTTTCCCTCCTATTGTCAATATCTTCCTATATGTTCTATTCTACCTGTTTACAAGTCACTGGTCAAACCATTGTTGCAATTTTCTATTTTTTTGTTAATTTATGAGATGTGTACTGATACACACAAATCAGAACTTAATTTTTTTGACTACTAAAAAACGAAAAGCTGGCTATATAATACAAAGCCAGCTTTTCTAATAGTTTTTTACATTTACAAATATATAGTTTTAATTAGGTATACTAGTCTCTTACCTAATTATTCCATACCCTGCTAAATCATCGACCTGTATATTCCCTCTATCAAGGAAATTTCTAGCCTTCCCATCATTATCACTTTCGCCAGGAAAATCATTTGACGAATCATATGAAATTTCTCCTTTTAGTACAAATCTAAGGTTGTCTGCATAAAACTCCTGTTCTTCAGTATCTTCGAATCCAAAGCTCGGTTCACCGAAATCTTCAACTCTTACAATCATTGAGTACCCAGGATCCCCATTAAAAGTACCGTTAACTGTATATTTGGCTACTCCTTCATTGAACCTAAAATCCATTTCAACTAGCTCGTCACCAACAAATTTTCCACCTTTAACTTCTGGATCGCTTACATTATGAAATGTTACTTCCAATCCATCAAAATATAAATCTCTATTTGAAACATATGATCCTCCACCAAATGAGATTTTATAGAAAATTGGCTTTCCATTCTTGGCTGATTCTTCTCCTGAATCTGCCATCATTTGGCCACCGCCGCTTACTCTGGCATCCCAAAGCAGTTCAGGCTCTCCATAAGTAGTAACCCAACTATATTCTGTTCCACTACTATCTTTAAATTCTCCACTCATTCCAGACCAGTCGATTTCTCCTGTGAAATCTCCCGAATAATTGTATTGCGCGGGTCTTTCATAATATAAATAGACCTTATCACCTGATACATATCCTTCTAATGTACCACCTTCTTCCCAACCATCATCAGTCAAATAAAAAAATTCTCCCGTTACTTTTCCTTCCTCATCCTGAATAAGATTTCTGAACTCTCTTTCATACGTGTTATTAAGTATCAGTGACCAGGTTCCTGATATGTCCCAATTTGGTGGAGCTGGTTCCGCAAATACTATCGAAGTGCTCAAGATCATTAATACAACCATAAATAGTGATAATGTTTTTTTCATCAAATTACCCCTTTCATTTTGATTACTAGAGACTCTCGATCCAATAAGTATATTTTTTTGGTCACCTCCTGACATCTATTTTTAAAATCTTTACGACAAAAAACCGACCTGTATTAGGTCGGTTACGCTCCAGCTCCAAGATGGACAAGCGTCCAATTAATCCATCTTTTCTCAGCTCCCTTAAAATTATTATATAGGTACTCATGTTAAGTATATTGAAAAGATAAGTTTTTAAATTATTATGTCATAAATCTCTACAGTTCATACTTTACCCAAATATTTGGATAAACCTACTAATAATTTTATTATAATAACTTTTTATTCTCTGGAAATTTGAATTATTCAATCAATATTCTCTACTGTTCAGCACCTCTTCTATTCAGGGTATGTACATTTCTAATATTAGAAATGGCATCTATTATATGCAAATAATTTCACTCGATACTTCCATTTCAGTTTTTATGCTACGATAATTTTCTCAATCCTGCTTTAATAAGGAGCTCATATGTCTCATCAAGAATTCTATCATTCGGTACAAATACTATAAACCCATCCCTACCTCTTGTTAAAAGTACTCTATAGCTATTTAATCGAATTTGATGAGGATCTCTAAAGTTCTTTCCTATTGTAAAAGGCTTCCACTTTTCTTTCTCCCAAAGTAAGTCTTCACCCCAACAAATAATTGGTAAATCTAGTTCAAGACCTTGACATGAGAACTCTGTCGCTACTCTATTTAATTGACAACAAGAAAGTAAATCATTCATTGGTCGATTATACCAAGCCCCAACCCTTAACTGTCGGGTAGTATTAAATGAGTTATCTATTCCATATCTAGGCAATATTTTGGCCTTAGAGGAACAAACTAACCCGTATCTTTTGATATTGCTATCTTCGTACCGATTTATACAATATCGCTTAGCTTTTTCAAGATCTCTGGTTATATACATTGAAAATTTTTGTTCATTGATCACCCTGCTAATCTCTTTAGCTTCCGGGATTTTTTCATCTAAAAGTTTTGAAACCCATTTTGATACATCATCTGCTAGATGAGATCTAAGAGTTATATTGAGATTTAAATTCTCAAATATTTCGACATCACAGACACCTTTAAATAAATTCTTAAGTTTTGGTGGACAAATTACGCTCCAAGTCTCATTGCTTTTTCCTATAGCATCTACCCATTGTTCAATTCCAGATTCCTCTCCCCTATGTATCTCTTGTCCTTCTCCTATGAGTCCAAGAACCAGTGACCATTCTGGGATTTTGTCAGCACTCCCAATTATTAGTTCTGCCTCTGATTCTTCTATTGAGTGTTTCTGTAGTACATGCTCCCTATCCCAAGCTCTTTGAGCCTCATCAAATACTACTATGTTCTCATTTGGTATTTTGCTTTCAGATAAACCATATTCTTTTACATAATTTCTGAGTGCTTCAACAAAAGTTTTACTCTTCAAAGCATCTTGTAAAACATCAACTAAAGGGCCATTTCCCGATAGAAAAATCGAACTATAAGAATTCAACTCATTTGCCTTGTATACATAATCTAGACCTAATAAAGTCTTGCCCGCTCCTGGGACACCAGTTACTAAGGCGAGTATTCTTCTATCATCTTCTTTTGCTGTTTCGCTAGCTTGTATTAATATTCTTACCGCTTCTGGTATTCCTGCACTATTAGCTTTTCTTATGTATGGTAAATCTTCCTTGTTGTATATTCGTTGGGCTGCATCAATTAACGACGGTAAAGGTAGATATTCCCCCTCTAACCATTCATTTAGTTCTACAACTTTTTCTTTGAGTAGTAGAGGTCCTATTGTTTCTTCTAACATATCTGGTGTACATGCATAAACTCCATCAACTATTCTACTCTTACCTTGTTTTTTTGTTGGAACAATAATTGGAATTACTTCTGATCCATGAGATTCACTGTGATATGAGTTTATATCTCTTGCATATGCAACAACTTGATCAATATCTGCTTGAGTGAATGCTTTTTTCATCTTGAACTCAAAGACAAGTATTCTGTTGCCAGATATTATCAGCATATCTGGTCTTCTACCTCCTTCTCTTGGAAGAACATACTCAAATATTAAATTACAATCAAAGGCTTCACATGATTTTAAAAAAGGAATAGTTTTATAGTAGCAATCTTTCCATGCCAAAGTTTGTTGCTGGCTTGGCATTTCATCAACAATCTCTATATAGTTTTTTATCATAGTTTTAATCCAGTCATCATATGACAGTTTGAGGAATTCATCTAGATTATTAGCATAGCAATTATTCATATATTCACCTACTCTTTTGGACGTTTCTTATAATTAGTTGCCATATTATCACCTGCTCATTTAGTATAGATTTAACAAGTCTTCTAAACTAATTGATATTCCTGCAAGTTCAATTTCTTCTTTTCGGTTTTTGTATATAATCTCTATTAATTCTTCTGACCCAACTCCATAGTGTATTTGGTTATGACAATTACTACATAAAGCAATAATATTTGCCTCTACATCTAAAGAGTTTTTAAATAAATCTTGGTAGGACATTGGTATTAAATGATGTGGCTCTGTATATTTTAAATTCGTTTTCTTTCTAAAAAAACTTGGATGATTTTCATCTACTTCACATTTATGTTTTGCCCTAGCTAATGCATTTAAAGAAGTTTTATTATCTCTTGGATAATGTATTCTTCCAGAGTCTGTTTTTGGTTTTGCTCTTTTCTTTGGTTCAGGGTTGTATTCAACATCTTCATCTGAAGGTAGCTGATTCATTTCACCAATCTCATCAATGAGAATTTGATCTAAGTATTTCTCCACAGAATTAAACTCATTATTAATCAAATCTAAAAGCTCTATTTTCTCCGCTTCATTATCCTGAATTAATGCGGACTCATTTATAATATACTCTGCCATCTCCTTAGTTGATGAGAATAGATAACCAGTATTCCCTCGACCTATCCTATTAAAAGGAGCGTTTATACTTGGTTGCAACTCCATTAATTTATTCATGTGCTCTGAAGTCACTATTGGATTTTCTATAGTGAGGTATTCAGTATCGACTTTCCAGCCTTTATCATTCCATTGATCGGGTAGTTCTAAAGGTCTCTTAGATTCATAAACATCTGACTTTGCGATACTTACTGCGACAATATTTTTATGGTAACTATGAATTATTAAATCGTCCTTTCTTACTACTTTCATCAGTTCCCAATGAGAAACACGTCTACCGTTATCGCCATGTTGGGGAGCCCATAAATATCCCCCTTTATATTCCTCATCATAGCTTTTATTCTGAAATACAAAGAAATATTGTCGTGTGTCTTTTTTCAACTTTGGACTGCTAACTTTTTTAATAAACGACTCCAATTCACTGGAAACTCTACTAGGACCTTGAACAGACCTCAAGCCATTTTCTTTTAATAAATCATATGAAAATAGATCGTTTTCAAAACTCCGCAATAGTCTTAATTCCATGTATCTACCATAGTTTTCGTAATTAGAACCATCAATGATAAACTCTTTGTCATCTATAGTCGGCTTTGGTAAATCAATCTGAACTACTTTCGTTTCATACTTAATTGCACTAAATGGTTTCCCAATGTAAATATATACAATATCTCCAACTTTAATATCCACACTTTGTTTCCAATTAATATTATCATAAGTATTAAATGCCCCTACAACATTATAATATTCTGGATTGCATACTATGATCCACTTTCCCATAAAGCACCTCACTTGTTTTAATCTACTTTTAATTATCAGGGACTAAGCTATTTCATTATTGTCATTTAACTTAAGTCCTCTTCACCTTCTTGTGCTTCAATATACTCATCCCTTATCTCTGAAAGTGATTTGCCCGAATCTTTGTGTATTGCGAATAAATATGTCTGAACACTAGACCATCCATAAAGTTCTTTCAACCATGATTGCATGGATCTCTCTTCATTATCAACCATAACATTTCCATTTGCTAGTAATGTAGCTTCATCTTGTTTATTCTTTGCTTGAATTATATCTCCAGGTTTTACAACTCCCCATTCCAACATTGAATCAATTTTAGGCAATATCCTCTTCTTTCTTTTCTTATTTCCGGTTTTACTAGAAATCAGTGATTTATTCATTATATTTACATAATAACTATCATAATCGGTTGTTGGTAATATCTTATCTACATCAAAATATATCTCTTCCTTTATTCTATAAGGAGTCAAACTATAACAACTTATGTCAACATTGTTCTTATTCAACCAAGCAACTGCTGAAAGAGTCTGTTCATCAAATTTCGAAGCTACAAGGACTATCCTCTGATTATCATTAAATGTATTTATTGAATCGTTAACTTCAAGAAATTCATTTATCTTTCTTATTCCAAGTTCAAATGATGTTAAAATTCCCAACTGAAACTCTTCTTTGTATTTTTCTATATAAGGAGAATATATTTGCTTGACTAATTCATCTGTATCGTTAATTGTTGCATAGCTAGCAGCATATCTTATTGCTTGAAATTCAAAAGCTTCTTTTCTCTTAACAATGTCTTGCCTATCTCTTTTAATTTCTATTAAAACAATACTCCCATTATTATCAACTGCTGTAAGATCACTACGCCCTTTTTTTTCATTCCTAACCTGTCTTCCAACTATCAACAATGATTCCTCTTCATCGCATATCATTTCGATGTTTTTCCTAAGCAATTCTTCAATCTCTGATTCAGTCATCTTTAATTCTGAAAATGTAACAGGTTCTATTCTCTGGGCAGTGTTTCCATTGATATTATACATAGATTAATCCTCCAATCATAGTTTGCTTCTGCGTCTATCGAGCCTTAGTCTAAGTCTCGATAGAATTAATATCATTTATGAATTCCTCCATAAATTCAATAATTTCACTATATTTAGTAAGTGTAGTTTCTAGTGACCATACACCTTGCTTTGATGGATTAATTTCATACCCTTTGAACAAAGAATGGATGTTCTTTACATATCTTGCTCCAATCTCCGAAGGTAAATCAACTTTTTTAAGTTGATCTTCTAACCAGCCAGTGTAAACTTCACCATTTTTTGAGACTACTAATAGTGTTAGTAATTGTTTGTTTCCATACGGATCCAAATATCTAACTACAAAACTTGACTGTCTCCAGTGTATTTCACAGCCTAGATCTTGAACATCTTCTATTAACTGATGTGTCAGCTCCTGTGTTTCTTCTGTTACATTTTTTCCTAGTACATCAAAGTACTCCTCTTCAGACAACGTGAATCTCTTATTTTTGCTAGTAGTCTTCTCAGTTGATAAGTCCATGTCAACTGTTATATTCTTAATATTTTCTCCTTCAATTCTTATTATGGCTCTTGTTAACTCCTGTGTTCTCATAACCATTTGAGGTAGAATTAAACGACCCTCTCCAGTATCGAACACTTTAAGTTCTACTAGGGCTAGGGTGAAATGTAACTGTGGTGTCAATGCTAGATATTCAGCCATATCTTCTACGCTTTCTCTTATGCCATCACCAACAATCAATAAAAGAAATTTGCCTCTCTTCATATTTATAGTTATAGAATCAATAAGTTCACTTTCTTCCTCTTCATCTAAGTTATAAGATTCTTTGATTAGATCAATAACCCCTAAATCTTGATTTTTTGTACTCTTCGAATATGCTCTGACCTTAGAATTCAAATCTTCATAACTCCATTTACTTACTTCCTTTGCATAATCTACTATTTGTCCCACTACAACTCTTCTAGCTTCAGGGTTTCTCCACAGTTTTGTCTCAACAATTGTTAAATAGCCCTGGGGACTTATAAACAAATTATCAATTGGTCCGGCATTAGTTGAAATTTCTCTCCCTATAGAAATCAACGGACTAAACACAGATTCAACATCACCTGCTGGTAAAAGAGCAGGATAATCATAAATCACTTTTTGTAACCAATCTTCTTGAAATAATTTTTGAGTTGTAGGGATTCTTTTCAAAAATTCCGGTTCTACACCATTTTTAATTAACAATGGTGTGGTTCTAACTCTTTTCCCAGTTTGAATCATAGCATCACTCCCATTATTTATTATTAATGCATAATTATTTTGAATAACTAGAATAGGCCATATTTATTGAAAACCTCTCCCATCATTTCACCTATCTCGTAGTACCATTTATATGCATTTGCAATTTCATATTTTGATTCTAAATCATCGATTTCTTTCTTAATGGATATTCTTGAGCCTTTTGCATGTGGTAATTCTTCCCACTCAAGATTGAAACCTAGTTCTGTCTCAATCGAATCTTTGTTGTCGTAAAGTTTATAATATAGGTCCTTATTATCCGGTATGTATATCTCACATCTAATAAAGTTGTATTTCACAGATACCACAAAAGCAAGTCTAATGTGGTTAACTCCAATATTAGAATTATACCAATGTCTCGCATGATACTGCCCCAATTTGAAACTTGAGGTCTTACCAGTCATAAAATTTGAGAACCCTTCCCAAAATTCTAACTGGAATAGACCACTTTCATTGAGTTCACCCTTGTTGACAGATGATCTCACAGCCTTCGCCCAGTCATTTGGTGATGATATTATTTTGAATTTTGGTGCGGGAAGCGATTCTCCTATCTTCCATAGTTCTACCTGTATAGCAAAGAAGTTGACGTCACTATTTGTGATTTCATTGAGCCAATCGATTGCTCTTCTATGTTCCTCTCGAATATATTTGAATACCCAAATAATATTTGATGCATCTAATCCCGACGCATAGGTTATAAGCTTACCCAAGTGGTCATGATTAGTCTGCTCCAGTTGATTCTCAATTATTATCTTGCTGCCATCATTTATATTCTCAGCAAGTATATCAACAGAAAATGACCCTACTGAAACTTCTGTGCCTGCAACCTGCATTTCTATACCAATCTCGTTGCTTAAAAGTTCTATATTCTCTTCCCTAGCCAACCAAGTTGTAAAATCAAGAGCTTCATGCTTCCATATTGTTCTTAAATCAACCTTCTCAATTTTCCCAAGCATCGTAATTTCTCCTTCCTTCTATGCATCTTGTAGGCTTAAATTAGATTCTTTTTAAGGTCAATAGACGAATTAAAACGAAAAGAACCTATACTTGATCCTACTCTCCTCACAAAACTCTCTTAATGCCTTTATGCCAAAGTTTCCACTAAAGCGTCTTTTGAACTCATCAACACCGTCTCTATCTTCTGTGGATAGCAGCTGGAACAGTCTTTCTGTATTGTAACTGTCAAAGTCATAGAAATACTCATACTCGTTATCCCCAAAGAATTCTTCCGGGGCTCTGCCAAGGTCCTGGCCTGAGATTTTTAGACAACCATCCTTTACTTCACCCCAAACATGTATCTGTGTTGAGTGTCTTTCCTTGTCACAAAGTACGAATACATTTGATTCTGCTGAATCTTCTGAGACTTCCTTGAACCATTTTCTTAAAATAAACTTTGTCTTTTCAATTGGGTACGGTACATCTTGAGGATTGAAGCGTTCAATCTCCTCAACAACTCCGACCCTTTCGATTCTGTCGGGGCCAACAGTCACAACTACCTTGTCTCCGGTTTCAATGTTCTCATCCTCTGTTCTGTAATAGTAGGTGTATCCGTCCTTACTGAAGGATACGCTGCAATAGATTAGTTGATCAGTTTTAGCATTATCAGTTTTCATATCCAGGCTCCTTTTTATCGCGTTTTCTCTTTATCACTTTATTATAATTTCCGTTACTCATATTATACAGCATTGTCATACCTTTTCCAGGTATTTTTCACATTTTTCTGATATTTAGTGATAAAAAATCCTCCCAGATTACACGGGGAGGGTCTAAATATTGTTACCATAATCATCTAAGGTGATTTTTAAATATTTTTACAGCTTTCGCATATTTTTCGTCATCAATTAAATCAAACGGGAACAAAGTAGTTGTTTCAATGCTTAAGCCTCTTTCTTTCATTAGCTTTTTGTAAAGCAATGAAAAATTGCTGTCGATTCCATACAACTGCATAAGGTCGTCAATCTCTAATTGGATTCTTGTTATCTCACTAAAGTTCTCTTCCCGTGTAACTTTTATCCATTCTGCCCATATTTCTGGTAAAATATTTGATATTGCAGCTATACATCCGCTGCCTCCAGCCATTACATTAGGAATAAAGTGATTGTCAAATCCAGAATAGACTTCGAAATCATCTCTGTATTCCTTAACTGCATAGATGCAGTTTTTTGTATGTTCTATGGATGTTGTGGAATCTTTCATACCCTTGATGTTCCTATGGTTTTTTGCAAGTCTTACCAGAGTTTGAGGTTCGATGTCGAACCCTGATCTGGCAGGGTAATTGTATATGTAAATATCACCACTTATATCCTTTGCAAGTCTATCATAATATCTGTAAGCCTGTTCCTGAGATATTGCAAAGTAGTAAGGTGGAATAATCATAACCCCTCTAGCCCCACATTCAATTGCAAAATTGCTTAGTTCAACGACTTCATCATAATTTATTGAGCTCGTCCCAGCTATAACTTCCACCCTACCATCAATTTCTTTAATGTAGAACTCTAGGAAATTTTTTCTGTCTTCATAACTAATATCCGGAAATTCTCCTGAACTTCCCAAAGGTATTATCCCGTCCACTCCATTTTCTATGAGGAATTCAATTACCTTTCTGTTGCCTTCATAATCGATGCTGCCGTTTTCATTAAAGACCGTTATTGAGGGTGTTAAAATTTTACATTTCATTTGCCAATTCTCCTTTTATATTGATATCGTTTATTGGTTTTTGCAGACTACCATATTTCTTGATTTTCTGATGGTTCTACTTGTTCCTTTAATCCACCTGTACTTGTTCACCTACTGAGAACAGGTAAAGGTAGGATTCCTTAACTCTCTTTTTGGTGATCTTTTCAATTGCCTCCTTGTAGGAACTTATCTGAACCCTGTATTCGTCTGCCAATTGTTGAGGGGTTCTGCCTTTTAATCTGTCTGTCTTGTAGTCGACGATAACTATTTCACAGTCTTCTTCAAAGTAGCAGTCGATAATTCCCTGGATAAAGATTGAGTCATCTCCTGATATATCCTGGAAGACCTCCGCTGCCTTTTTCTTGATGATAAAGGGAACTTCCTTTTTGATGTTGGCTGATTTTCTCATTCTGGTTCCAATGCCTGAAATCAGGAAGCCATAGATTTTATCAAGATAGGCCTCCCTGATAAACTCAAACTGTCTTTCTGTAATCATATTGCTTTCAACAAATCCATGAATCTGCTTTTCCAGTCCATCCAGGTTGATTTCTTCCCTTAGGTCTATATGCTCCAAGACCAGGTGGACCAGGGTTCCGATTTCTGTTCCCACTAGCTTCATTCCATCCTCCAGCTTGCTGGCATCGCCGTCATAGTCCAGCATTTCCGATAGTATCGGCACATCATGCTTTGTACCCTGTGGGTCCAGGCTTGCGTGCTTCAGGCTTGTCACTGAAAGCTTTGAAGGAGCTTTTCCTGAATCCTTGAAAGGATAGCTAAAGCTCAGTCTTCGACTGACTTCATCATAAATTTCCTGATCATTGAAGCTTCGAATTTCTCCGAGCTTTTCTTCAATGCCATATTTTTCGGTATCATTTTTATCCTTAGCAATCTCTGCTGTGCTTATCATATTCAAGTGGATGTTGTGGTGAGCTCCCTTTTGGATCGTCTTGCCGATTTCTTCAGGATCCAGTCCACCGAAAAGACTCAGTCCTATCCAGTCCATAAATGACTTTGCCTTGTAGAGAAAGTATTTTTCACTTCCAAAGGTCCAGGTGTTTGCCTTTTCCTCCAGGCTATTGATTGTTCCAACCATGATAAGTCTGTCTATTGCTCTTGTCATTCCCACATAGAGAATTCTCATTTCCTCTGACAAGCCTTCGATTTCATTTTTCTTCCCAATTGCTGTTCTTCCAAGGGTGTCCTTTTTTACTCTCTGTTTGTGGTCCACATATTTGGATCCAATTCCAAGGTCCTTGTGCATCAGGATAGGATTTCTGGTATCTGTCTTGTTAAAGCCCTTGTTCAGACCACAGAGGATCACCACCGGGAATTCCAGACCCTTGCTGTTGTGTATTGACATCAGTCTGACCACATTGTCATTTTCGCCGAGTGTCTTGGCTGAACTAGTCTTGTCTTCCTTCTTCTCTGATATTTTTTCGATGTATTTCAGGAAGTCAAACAGTCCTCTGCTTGTACCTTTTGTATACTCATTGGCTCGGTCCACTAGCATCCTCAGGTTTGCCTGTCTCAGCTTGCCGTTTTCCATTGAACCAACCATTTCGTAATACTCTGTCTCCATCAGTATTTCCCAGATCAGTTCATCTGTCCTAACCAGTCTGCTCTTGGCAGTCCATTTGTATAGAAATCCGAAGAAGTTTTTAAGCTTGTGCTGGAGCACCTCATTTAGCTCAATATCAGTACCTTCTTCTAAGCCTTCAATATATTGTTTGCAGGCATCAACAAAGGTTCCCCTTTTAAATCTGGATCTGATTTCAGTCAGTTCTCTCGTTGAAAACTTGCCGATTGGAGACCTCATTACACTTAATAGGGGTATATCCTGATTTGTGTTGTCCAAAATCTTAAGGAGGTTTACCACTATCTGAATCTCCATTGCACTGAAGTATCCTCCGCCTCCATCAAAATAGAAGGGGATCCCCTCTTTTCTGAAGGTTTCCTCAAATACGCCAGCCCAGGATGATACAGCCCTAATAAGTATGACAACATCCTTGTACTCTATTTTTCTAAGTCCCTCTTCTGAATCATCATGGGTGTATTCCTTGAGGAGGTCCTTTACCTTGTTTGCTGCAAAGATGGCCTCAAACTCAGCTTGGCTTAGAAATTTAAGTTCATCATCGACCGCTTCTGTGGAATCGGAATCATCAGCTTCTTCATCCTTGGTGTAATCGCTGTTTCCTGATTCCTTGTTAAGATTAATAAAGTTCATTTCCACAAATTCCTCTTTGATAAAGTCTGTTTTCCCATTGTTGAGGTATACATTTTCACTGTAGTCAACCTCACCGATTTCCTCAGACATTATCCTGCTGAAGATGCGGTTGGTTGAATCAAGAATTTCCTTTCTGCTTCTGAAGTTCCTGTTTAGCTCTATTACCCTGTTAATTTCCTCAATGCCCAGGTCTTCACTGTCCTTTTTGAAGGTTTTGTACTTGTAGTTGAATATGCTTGGGTCCGCAAGTCTGAATCTGTAGATGCTCTGCTTTACATCCCCCACCATAAAGAGATTGTCTTCCCTTTTGATCTGGTCTATTATGGCTTCCTGCTTTGTATTTATATCCTGATACTCATCCACAAAGACATACTTGAACTTGTTCCTAAATTCCAGTGCTATCTCTGATGGTGACAGCCCTTTTGACAGGTCCGGCAACTCAGGCTGCTGTGTCAGGATCTGCAGTGCATATCGCTCAAGATCATTGTAGTCAAGAAGGGACCTTTCCCTTTTCTTCTCTGTGTACAGGTCATCGACCCTCTGTACAAGGTTCTTAAGCTCATTTACCGATTCATGCATATGATTGATGTCATCTGTGTACTGGGAGATCTCCTCGTAAATGTATATGCCTTTTATGGACGTGACAATATCCTTTGCCTTGTCCCTTAAGTCCTCCTTGACCTTCCTTCTGATTTCCTGGTCAATGTCTGGATATTTCTTTGCTGTAGCAGATGGAATCTTCTTGAATTCCACACCATAGAGTGTTTGGAGAAAACTCTCCAGACCCTTGTCTGTTGAAGCTGCAAGAGTATCTACTGTGGAAAGTTCCTCCTTTAGGCAGTCTATGTAGACTTCAGGACCTCCAGGCAATTCACAATTCTTAATTGCCTCTTCCAGCATCCTCCTTGCTCCGTTAAGTTGCATTCTGACGTGCTTAAACAGCTCCTGGTTCCATCTTGAACCATCCAGCTCATCCTTGGATATCCTTAGCAAGTCTACGCTCTCATTGATCCACCTGTGAGGTTCAGGAAAACTTTGGATAAACCTGTAGACCCTGTCCACAAGGTCAAATATCTCTGTATCGTATCTGTTGCTTGAAAAGCATTCAACAAGAGTTTTAAATGGCTCGCTGCCTTCCTTGTATGATTCTTCAAGCACCTGGTCAATTACGTCCCTGTATAGGCTTTCCAGCTCATTCATGTCTCCGATTTTAAACCCGGGATCCAGACCCACTTCATTGAAGTGACCCCTTATTACATCCAGACAGAATGAGTGAAAGGTCGTTATCTGTGCCTTGCTCAGCTGACTCAATTGCTTTCGAAGGTGCTTTGTGTTTGTACCTTCCTTTATTGCCTTGACAAGCGCCTTCTGTATTTTCTGCTTCATTCCTGCTGCCGCAGCGTTTGTAAATGTGACGACGAGAAAGCTGTCAATCTCTTCGTTCTGATCCCTTACAAGCTGGATTACCCTTTCCACAAGTACGGCGGTCTTGCCTGAACCTGCAGCTGCAGATACAAGCACGTTGGAATCTCTAAGATCGATTATCCGTTTCTGTTCTTTAGTCCATTCCATCGTCTAGACTCACTCCTTTGTCTGATATTCTCCTTATAAGGGTCTCATCATCAATTCTGCCAATATACCTTGGCTTGTCCCCATCTGACTCATCATACAGACAGATGCTTCCGTAGTCACAGTAGGTGCAGGCTTTCTGCTTATTCTCAAAGCTATATGGTGATATTTCAAAGTCTCCGTTTATGATATTTGAGGATATCTCATGGACCTTTTTATCTATATATGCCAGGAAGTCGTCAAACTGGTCTTCTGTCAGGGTCTTTGACCTGGATGACACGGAGCCGTCTTGCTTTATTCCAGCCTGGATGATGTCCGATCCGTAACCGTTGGCTCTTTCATCAATGCACCTTATCATATCCCCATCAGCAAGGGTGTAGCCCTTGAGCTTGAGTTTTCTCAGTATCTGCTGATCCAGGTCTTTTACATCCTTATCGATTATGGGGTCATCAACATGATGATAATATATTCCTGCAATCTTTGGCTTCCTTCCAAGCAAGGCATCTCCCTTTTCGACAAGTGCATTTACATAGACAAGAAGCTGCATTTGCAGTCCTTCGTATGCAAAACAGAGATCCAAGGCTTTTGATGATGATTTGTAGTCAATTACTGTTACATAGATATCTCCTTTGTCATCCTCATACATGTCAACCCGGTCAATCTTTCCTCTCAGTTCCACTGGAGTACCATCAACGGTTATTGTGACAGGATCAATATGCTCATAATCGCTATTGTCTCTTCCAAACTTTCCGATCCTAAGTTCAACAGCTCTTGGCCTGAACTTGCCCCTTTGTATCTGGGTCATTATTATCCTTGCATTTCTGTAGAGTACCCTTTCAAGCTTCCTTTGGATGTAGTCATTACGGCTGCTGGATGCAAATGTGTACTTTCTTTCGGAGTCCCTGCTTCTTACTTCATCTATTGATTCTTTCATCAGCTTCTCTGCATCTTCCATATCCATATCCATTATGTCCCTGGTTTCCTGGATCAGTCTCTTGATGTATTCTTCAAGGACATCGTGGTACTCATTTCCGATATCGTAGAACTCGACCTTTTGAATTGTCCTTTCCCTTGGTGACAGGATGTTTTCGACAAAGTATTTAAATGGACATTCAGAGTAGGTCTCAAGTTTTGAGACCGTCATGCTAAGCTTGTCATCAAACCTGCTTTTTATAGTTTCAGGATCAAGCTTTGGAATCTCCTTGGTATAGGTCAGTCTCTCTATTATCTCCTCGGCTTTTTCATTGTTGTTCTCTTCATACCATTTGTAGACTGCAAGCCAAACCGGATCAATCTCTCCCCCTTTTAGAAACATCCTTAGGTTCTTGATCAGGGCACCTGATGTGATTGATTCCAGCGTAACATCTTCAAATTTATCCCGTCTCCACAGATCCGACTCCTCTTTCAAAGAAGGGAAAATCGTCTCAAGGGTGCTGATATATAGCGATGGCTGCAGGGAATCACCTGATCCGCCTGCCAGAGGATATGTCACCATCAGCCTGTCCTTTGGTACTGTAAACAACTTGTAGAGAATATGGCCATCCCTGTATGACTGAAAAACTGAACCGCTGCTTATCCTTACGCCTGTTTTTATGATTTCTTCCCTGTCATCATCCGATAGAAGCCCTTTTTCATGGGTGCTTCCAATTACTCCCTCATTCATTCCCATGATAAACAACACCTTGGATTCCTTTACTGAAATATTGTTTACATCCCCAATTTCAATGCTGTCAATTATGGGAGGTATTGTTCTTATTCTTATTTCGCTTAATCCTGCTTCAAGAATCTTTCTGTATTCAGTTACTGAAACCTCTTCCTTCTCCGCAATAAGGATCATCTGCTCAAGTACTTCCATCACACTGTTCCAGGCCTGAGACATTTCACTGGCTTCCTCAAACATCTTATCCTGTTCATATGCTGAAACCTCATTGGCTACTTTTTTGTGCATGTCCTGATGGTCCAAAAAATCCAGAATAAACTTTGAGTATTCCCCTACGGTCTGAAGCCTTCCAAACTCCTGTCGTCCGGGTTCAAACTCAGCTGCAAGGATTTTTCTAAAATCCTCTTCCACCTGGCTTAACTGTGGATTGCCATCAATAAACCACTTGTCACCTTGCATTCCGTATTTCAGTGCCATGTTTTCCATTTCATTGATATGGTTTAGTTCAATTGGGACTGGTTGATTGTTCTCATCCATTCCACTTAGTGGAGAGAATCCGCTTTTCAGGTAGTTAAAGACGGTTTCCGTGCTGAAGTTATCAGTCAGCATATCCATCAGGAAGAGGATGCTCTTGACAATGGCGTTTGAGAGGATGTCTTTTCTTTCGTCCATGTAATATGGGATATCGTATCTTCCAAACACCTTTTTTATATCCAGACTATATGAATCAAGATTGCTTGTTGCAATCTTGATGTCCTTCCATCTGTAGTCCTCATCCCTAACCAGTGAACAGATTACATTTGCAACCTTTTCAACCTCTGTATATGGATTCATTGCTGAGGCTATCCTGATGTTCTCTGTTTCCTCCCCATACTTCTCCGGTTCAAGTGAGAACAGATTCCTTTCGATGGCCTCTATTTCAGGTTTCATTGATTTGCCGTTTTGAAGTGGTTGCACTCTTATTTCGTCCTTGAAAATCCTGTCCATTTCGTGATATGTATCCGAAATTATCTTAAATACATCAAAATCCTCGTAGGCCAGATCTTCGTCCAGGTAGGATGCGTCGATGTTCAGTGTCAGTTCAACACTCCTTGCATGCTCCTTCAGTGCCCTTATCAACTCCAGCTTCTGGTTGTCAAAGCTCTCAAATCCATCTATCCAGATCTTTGAACTCCTGATCAGATTTGAGTTTTCAACCTTTTCAATTGCACTTTCAAGCTTGTCTTCCTCATCTTGAAAATTGTCTTTTGTCAGACTGTTGTACTCTCTAAAAAGAAGCTTTATATCAATAAGCTTCTTTTTGGTCAGTGACCTCTCGGTATTTTGAATCACCCTTTCAAGGTCTTCTGGAGTTATTCTACTTTCCTTTAGTTCCCTAATCAGCTTTTCAAACTCTACAAGGAGGCCCTGGTGACCTGCTACTTTTTTGTAGAGCATGAGCTGGTCTGAATTCTTATCAAATACTCTCTTTAAGAGCATCAGCTTGCCAAATAGGGTAATATCAGGAAGGACGCTTCCACCTGTCTCTTCTAGGATTGTGTTTACCAATCTTGTGAAGCTGAGGATTCTGATGTTCATTATCCCTGTATCATTGAATTTTTCGATTATGTCGCTCTCTGCCCTGAATGTCATCACTTCGGGCACAATAAGGATACAGCTCCCGTCTGGGTTGCTGTCCATTTCCTTCTTAATTTCATCATAGATGTAGGTGGATTTCCCTGATTTTGCTCTTCCTGCAATGATTTTCATATGCTTCCCCCTCAATGCTGGTGATGTTTGCTTATTTAATTATAACATCCAGATATGAATTCCTGCCAGTCCTCATATATTCCTCTTAATTCATCATCAAGATATTCCAGGGCTTCCTTTTTCAGGTCTTCCGGTACTCCGTAATGTGCCTCTGCAATTGCTCCAGCTATTGCTGCAATGGTATCGCTGTCGCCTCCGATTGAGATAGCTGTTCGGATTGCATCCTCAAATGATTCTGATTCCAGAAATGCCTTTATTGCCTGAGGTACGCTACCCTGGCATGATACGTCAAATGCATACTCTTCCCTTATATCGTCCAGCATAAAATCAAGTGGATAGTATTCTGTTGAAATCTTTTCTTTTATTTCATCTTTTGTGTTTCCTTGTCTTGCCATATATATTGCCATTGTTGTTGCTTCTGCTCCCTTCAGTCCATCTTCGTGATCATGGGTTATCTCTGTAATTGCTTTTGTAAGACTTATTGCTTCTGTTTCAGATCTTGCTGCAAAGCCTGCAGGGCTTATTCTCATTGCTGATCCGTTTCCGTAGCTGTTATATGGTTTGGGGTTATTCGAGAACAGCCAGCCGTGGAATCTTCCTCCATAACCTGAATAGGGATACTTTCTACCAATTTCCTGCATGAATTTTATGCTCATTTCACTAAGTAATGTATAGTACTTTGAATCAAAGCCGTATCTTCCTGGTGATGGTTCGATTGTTTTTTCTGTTTCCATGATGGCTTTTGCTACTGCCATGGTTAAGACTGTGTCATCTGTGAAGTGGCATTCATGTGTGAAAAGTTCAAATTCCTTTGACTTATGGTTGTTCCATTCAAATCTTGATCCTACTATATCACCTATTATTGCTCCTATCATGTTAGTTCCTCCCTTGCATGTGGAATATCCCTGTAAACACTCATTTTGATTATACCCACTGCTTCTTCTTGTTAATTAACTCTATTAAAATCATTATATTTTTCAATAATTGACTGATGCTTGACTTGCAGAAAAAATGAGACCCTGAAGGTCTCTTTGTTGCTGCATATAGTATAAAATTTGTGAAGTAAGTCACTCTGAAGTTTTATGGAAAATTGATTATAATCTATAAATAAGTTTAGGAGTTTTATTTCCCTTTGATATTAATGAATCTACTTGACTAAAAACAGTTGCTCCCAATCTCAAATAGAACCCTCTTGCATCTGGACTAGTTATAATTGTAAACTCTCCAATGCCTAGCTTTTTACATTCTTCAAGAGCATGCTTCCATAACATTTTGCCATATCCTTTTCCAATATACGCAGGCTCTATAAATAGATATTCTAATGAGACCTCATCATTATCTAGCAATATTCCATAAAAACCGATTATTATTTCATCGTCCTTTAGAATATAAGTTGGATTATTTAATATAAATTCTTCAGTAATTAAGTATATTCTTTTGAATTTATCCATAAAATCGGAATCATAGCCCCAATAAGATTCAGATCTGATTTCTAGACTAGCTAATAGATTTGTGTCCTTTGGCGATGCACTTACTATTGTGTTCATTGGTTAACATCTCCTATTCTAAAAAATTATTACCCATAAAAACATTTTTTAGATAAAAATAATGTATTCATCAATAAAAACATCAGAATATTTATTATCAATGCGGGGCAGCGTGGAAACTGCCCCCTACTCTATCATTCTTCTGGGTCAACTTCTTCAATATATCATATCACAAAATGCAAGAAATCTATTAAAAATGAATGGTGTTCAAATCAGTATCTCCAAGTATGGTCATAGTACTTTTTCTATTCTTAACAGGTTAGCATATTTCATTAATCTGTTAAGATCTTTATCCTTTCGTGATATAATTATTATTATAAATACACATTATCTGTGGTGGTGAGGATATGAAACGGAATCGCAAAAAAGTATTGCTTATTGTTCTTGGTGTCATTACAGCAATTATTCTGTCTATAGTTCTTTACTTCTACATCGCTCTTTCGGGTAATCCCATTGAGATGTGGCAAAAAAGAAGTGCTGTTGTAAACCTATTTGAGGATCGGTATAACCAGGAGTTTAAAGTTGAAAGATCCAGCTACGACTACAAGAGAGGTGAGTTTGACTTTGTTCTCTACCCTGAGAATGATCCATCCCTTACATTCCGCTCTTCCCTGGATCAAGCCAGGTATGAGGATGCATATGGCGAGGCCAGAAGCAGAAGGTATATCAGAAATATTATTACTGAATCGCTGGGAGCTGATTTTGATTATTTGGACTATCGAATGAGCGTCTACGAGGAATATCTGGCTGAGGATGCCTTTGAGACTGACTTGGTAAGGAGAATTCAGATGAACTCTTATGTAATAGATTTCAGCTGGGATGTTGAAAAGATTGATTCTGATGGAATTGATGCTGTATTTGAAGATATCGCTAATAGAATTGAAAATGCCCTTGATATCTCTGTGGGAGAAATAAAGATCCGCATTGGAGTTTATGATGGAGTTGATTATTACCACAAGGATCAAATAATTGAAAATTGACATTTTATCTTGATACCCTTTTTCGGGTATCTTTTTTTATGTTTTTCGAATGGCAAAGCACCAAAATATATATTGACCGATTCGGTCGAAAGTAGTATTCTTAAAGTAGATAAACCGATTCGGTCGAAATAATGGTGAGGTGATGTATATGGAGAATTTTTTATCGCTCCCTGAAGACAAGCAAAAGTCAATTAGGGATGCAGCACTAAAGGTATTTGGTGAAAACGGGTACAAGAAAGCTTCAGTCAAGGATATTGCAGATGAAGCCGGGATATCAAAGTCTATGGTCTTCCACTACTTTGGGACAAAGAAGAGTCTATATCTGTATCTTGTGGACTACTGTTCAAAGGTTCTAACAGGTCCGCTTACAAGTATCCAGAAAGACCTGCCCAGGGACTATTTTGAGAGAATGAAGGTTGCCACTGAAAAGCAGATGGGTGTATTGAGGGATGAGCCATTTTTCCTCAAGTTCCTGAACTCAATGCTGTCTGAGTCAGATCACGAGATATCAGAGGAACTTCAGACCTACAGGGATTATGCAGCGTCCTTTCAAAGCAGCTACGCCCTTGATGACATTGACTTTTCAAAATTCAAGGATGATGTTGACCTCAAGGTTGTATTGAGGATGATGATATGGATGGCCGAGGGCTTTTCCAGGAATGTAGCCCTGGATAGCGAAGAAGCATTGGATAAGTATATTGGTCAGTTCAATGAAGCTGTGGAGATGTTGAGGAATAATCTTTACAAGGAGGAGTATCTATGAAGGAACCGGTTGTAGAAATAAAAAATCTCAAAAAGTATTACGGCAAGCAAAGAGGTATCGAGGATGTGAGTTTTTCCGTCCATGAGGGTGAAATATTCGGATTCATTGGTCCCAACGGTGCCGGTAAATCCACTACCATAAGGACCCTTCTCGCCCTTCTTAAACCAACATCAGGAAGTGCAACCATATTTGGCAAGGACTGTATTGCCCATGCTTCGGATATTGCAAAGGATGTAGGCTATCTTTCAGGAGAACCCAGCTACTATGAAAACATGAAAGCGAAGGAATTCCTGAAATACTCTGCAGAGCTATACGGAAAGAAGGACAACTCCAGACTGGATGAGCTCTCAGAAAGGCTTCAGCTTGACATGAGCCGTAAAATCGAGGACCTTTCAATGGGTAATAAGAAGAAGGTTGGAATCATTTCCGCCCTGCTCCACTCACCCAAGCTTCTTATACTTGATGAACCCACAAGCGGACTTGATCCACTTATGCAGCAGATTTTCTTCGATATTCTAAGAGAAGAGAATGAAAAGGGAACGACCATACTTTTCTCATCACATGTCCTCAGCGAAGTGCAGAAATTGTGCGACAAGGTTGCAATCATCAAGGAAGGTGTGATTATCGATACCCAGAGCATCACTGAGCTTAGAAAAAACGGATACAAGAAGGTATCCATTTTTGCAGATAGTGCCATAAGTGAAGAGGACTTTATGATGGACGGAGTAGCTGACCTTGCAATCAGGGACAACTCAGCCAGTTTCATCTATATGGGACCTGTTACAGACCTTCTTCAAAGAATCAACTCATTCAAGGTACGGGATGTATTTATCGAAGAGCCAACCCTGGAGGAAATCTTCCTCCACTACTACCAGTAGGAGGTGAATATCTTGGTTGTTTTCAAATATGAATTAAAACAGATGAAAACTCTGATTATTGCCTGGTCCGTGGCGATGGCAGTCCTGGCATTTCTATTGATACCTGTATTCACGGATATTGGAAAAAGTGTTGTAGGCGATCCCCAGCAGCTGGAACAGATGGTTTCAGAAAATCAGTTCCTTCAAGCCGTGGGAATGAGTGCACAGTTTCTTTCTGAGCCAATTGGAATGTTTGGCTTTGTGAATGCCTGGTTCTTTACACTTGCAACATCAGTCCTTGCAATGCATTTAGGTTTATCAGTGAATACAAAGGATTTTACCGGACGTTCAGCAGACTTCATTTACACCAAGCCTATTGATCGAGGCATGGTGTTCCTTTCAAAGCTGCTTGCCGCTGCATTGGCAGTGTTTACCGTTGGGTTTGTGTATTTTGTTTCTTCGTATGCAGCCCTTAGAATCAACCTGCCGGAGGGATTTGACATGAGGATGTTCTTGCATCTTGGTTTCTCCCTGATTATGCTGCAGGCAATATATCTGGCTCTTGGGATATTTGTGGGGGTCATTTGGCCAAGAAACAGAAGGCCACTTCTACTTGCAGTGACCGTTGTGTTTCTAACGGTAGTAGTAGGTACTTTTGCTGCAACCGTAGGATTAGACTGGCTGTTGTTCCTGTCCCCTCCCAAATTTTTCGGTGGGTCGGTCATAGCAAGCATGGGAGGCTACGACATGAGATTTGTATACTGGCTCTTTTTCCTTGTAATAGCCTTTATCACATCGGGATATTTCATTTTCAGGAAAAAAGACCTTATTACTGTCTAAAGGGAGGTGTGTAAATTGAAATCAATAATATTAAAGGAGTTAAGACTTCAGAGAAAGCTCGTTCTCATATGGTCCTTTATTCTTATTCTTACAGCTGCCTTTGGCGGTATTGAGTTTAAGGGTCTTCAAAATCAGATGGATATGCTTGAAACCACTGTTGCAGATTTCCCTAGAATAGTAAAGATCCTCTTTGGTGTGGACGCATTTCCAATCAGTACGCCTCTTGGAGGATATGCCAGTATGTTTTATTGGTATCAGCTGGTGCTTTTTGCTTTGGCAGTCTACATCGGATTCTATATTGTTTCAAGGGATGAAAAGGAAAATTATGCTGATTTTATATACACCAAGCCCTATGACAGAAGGACAATACTCCTTTCGAAGGGAATAGTGGTGCTGATAATCAATGCAGTCCTGGCTTTACTAACGGCTGTGGGAACAGTTGTATTCCTGGTTCCGTTTCTTGGGGATGGTCAATCAATAATGCCGCATATCATTACCTCAACCATTGGCGTATTCCTTACACAGGTTATCTTTTCGGCTGTTGGAATGCTCTTCGGGTCCATAACCGGGCATTACAAACGGGGTATGCTTGGAGGTTTTCTGGTTCTTATTGTCGCATACGTCATTGCTTTTTCAATAGAGTATGTTGGCAATCTCAATCACCTGAACTTCCTGTCACCTGTAAGGTACTTCAATCTTGCTGCCTTGGCTGAAGGTGGTCTAAGTCCTCTCTATCTTGCCCTTTCAGCTGCTCTTATTGGCACATTGATGCTCCTGGCTATCAGGGGTCTTGGCAAACGGGATCTTATTTAATCCTAATCCATTTGATTTGTCTCAAATATAACCTATAATCTAAGTATGGAGTTGAATTGGAGCAAGCACATGACATTGTCGGGAGGGATTAGAGTGAAGCCAATAGTTGGAGTTACAATGGGAGACCCTGCAGGAGTTGGTCCTGAAATAATTGCAAAGGCATTGATTGATAAGGGGATTTTGGAGCTGTGCAGACCTGTGGTGTTTGGAAGCTGCGCAGTAATGGAGGAAGCATTTAGAATTTGCGGACTGAATGTTGATATAAACGTCCTCGATGAAGAGAGTTTTGCATACAAGAACGGAGCTGTGAACATTCTCGATATTGATAATGTTGACATAGAAAGCCTTAATCGTGGGAAGGTCAGCGGTGACTGCGGAAAGGCAGCCTACCAGTATGTTGAAAAGGCTGTTGAGCTTGCAATTGATGGTAGGATAAAAGCCATTGCAACTGCTCCTGTAAACAAGGAGTCCCTAAGGGCAGCTAATGTCCCCTTTATCGGTCACACTGAAATGCTTGAAAAGCTTACAGGAGTCACAAATCCCCTGACCATGTTTCAGGTTGATTCCCTTCGGATATTCTTCCTGACAAGGCATGTGTCATTGAGAAAAGCCTGTGATCTTGTCACTGAAATGAAGTTGTATGAGATGATCAAAAGATCCTTCGCAGCACTTAAGAGACTTGGTGTAAAGGATCCGGTAATTGCCGTGGCCGCACTTAACCCTCACGGAGGGGAGCACGGGCTCTTTGGAGATGAGGAAGAGAATGAGATCAGGCCTGCCATAAAGAGGGCAGCTGATGAGGGATATAATGTAGTTGGCCCCTTCCCAGCAGATTCTGTTTTTCATTTCGCAGCTACTGGTAAATATGATGCGGTAGTATCCCTGTATCACGACCAAGGCCATATTGCAGCCAAGATGATGAATTTTGAAAAGACTGTATCAATAACCAATAACCTCCCGTTCTTAAGGACCTCAGTTGACCACGGTACTGCCTTTGATATTGCAGGCACGGGAATCGCCAGTGAAATCAGCATGATTGAGGCAATTAGGTTGGCTGGGGTGTATAGCAGGTTTTTTATATAATTTAGTATATATTGGGCATAATATAGATAACGATAACAATATGGGAGGGTATATAATGACGAATAAAAATATCACAAGAAAAGTATTTATACTACTTATTCTATCTATCGCCTTATTTACAGTAGCATGCACACAAAGTGAAAGTGATGTTGATAAAATCGGAGCCTATACAACAGTTATTGATAAATTGCATGAAGAAGACACTGCTCTTAATAGCAATATTGAATATATTGCTATAGATACATCATTAATAATAAATTTGGATGATGAAGAAAAAGCAGAACTGTTAAAAGAGCTTGAAGACTATGGTTTCACAGTTTTGGATATGACAATGGAGGAACTTAAAGAGGAAGGGTATGTAGAGGATTTATACTTTGAAGAAGGCATACTCTTTGAAATTATAGATGAGCCTATAGAAGGAAATTCAATAACTATGGATATATCTAAATGGCGTTCTGGGCTTGGTGCAATTGGCTATGATGGCATGGTTGTAAAGTATGAAAATGAAAAATGGGAAATAGATAAACAAGGAGATGCATGGATTAGTTAATCCAAAAATTTTGCATTTTGAGCAGAATTTGATTTTTCACTTCTTATAGGCAAAGAACAAACATACCTTACGTGTAGATGCACTTCATTTCCTATAAACCAAATCTATAATGAAAAGGTGAACCCGTAAAGTTTATATAACTTATGGGTTCACCTTAATAACTTTTAATTATCAGTTAGTCGATAATTGATTCTATGACTCTGTATTAATATGAGTTTAAAACATTAAGATATACTTCAGAACCAGCTTTATCACTGTAGTCAGGGAAATTTCCCAATCTCCAAAATGACAGGCTTTCTATTTCAAACATCTTTGCCAATCCTATTTTTGCAGCTATACTTCTAGAATCTTCATACCAGATAATATACTCCATATTGTCATTTTCATTATAATATTTAATGTAAGGATTCTGATTATCAAGATCATAAAATATATCCACACCATCCTGAATAATCCTATTGTAAAGCATTTCATAGGTAGGTGTATATGGATATTTATTTACCACTTTCCCTTGATTATCAACACCCCATTGAGCTGTTGAGAAGGAAATCTGGAGTGATACCTTGGATCTGTCTTCCACACCGGTTTTTTCATCGAGAATAGCTACTAGAGAATCATATACTTTTTCTATTGGAGTTAACGGTGTATATGTATATCCCATTTCTTGTTCATTTTCAGTAAGTAGCTTGGCATTATAATCATGAGCCATCAGTATCAATTTATCGGCAGAGTCTGAAAGACTTCTGTAATCATAGGCTTTGTAGTAAAGGTCAGGAGGTACTGTCACCATGATACTTTTGTCTTTCAACTCTAAACGTTTGTCCAATTCAGAGATGAAATTGCTGAACATTGGCTTTAATTCCTCAGATATCATATCCTCAAAATCTATAACAACCCCGTCAAACTCCTTATGGGAATCTAAAACAACCAAAATTTGATCAATCAGGTCAAGATATAATTCATCTCGGCTTAAAAGAGACTCCAATAGACCTGGATTGTTCTGATCTGAAACTGAAGTATTGGAGGCATAAATATTAAGGTAGTTGATGCTGCTATTTGATTCTGCAATCATCAAGGGCTCTTCATATCCAACAGGTAGTTCCAATTTTAAGGAAACTTCATCCATTACTTCATTATATTCCAGTGAAGCCCAGCCAAAGCTTACTCTATCAAATTCTGACATCATTTCCTTTTGACTATAGCTTTTCACCGCATAAAAAACATTTTCATCCCCAATTTCATTGTTTAGTTTGTTGTATAGAGAATGGAGTATTGACAATGCTTCTTCCCTTTTCAATGTTTTTTCTGGAGCGAACTTATTCCCTTCCAGCAATTCCATAATACCGAAATTTGTTATCAGTTCGATATAGCCGGTATTTCCCTCGACATCTGCAAATGCTATGTTATCATTATTTTTGAAGTTGGCTAACTTTTCGTACCCTAGACTGTTTATTATGATTAAAGCTGCTTGCTCTCGGGTCAAGGGAGCATTTGGCCTAAAGTCAATCCCTTTGTCCATATGACTGAAGGAATCATTTAGTGCAGCAGTCTCTATGTAAGGATGAAACCAATGCTCAGATTGGACATCAATAAAGTTGCTATTCTCTGTATCAATCAGGTCCCAACCATGAACTCGGACCAGAAAGGTAATAAATTCAGCTCTTGTTATGTCATTTCCGTAACCTAAAACATCATTGGAAACTCCCCTTAAAATACCCTTGGTACTAAATTCATTGATTATTGAAAGCATCTGGCTGTCTTCAGGGATGTCAGAAAAACTCGTTTCTTCACTGGCAGAGACTATGGATGAATTCAGGAAAACAAAAATAAGTGTAAACAATAAAGCTGCGTTTTTTTTATTATTCACTTAATCACTCCTCTCATAATAGAGAACAATTGATAACACAAGTCAATATATGTTCCCATTGATTGGGAACTCCTGATATCATTATACGACAACACATCATGCTTTACTACGGTAAATTAATACAATTCATGCCAAAAAACCTATGATTCTGTAAGCTAAAGAATGCTGACTGTGAGTTCAAATGTGCATATCAGGTCAGAAAAAGCAGCCTGAAAATTAGTCTACATAATCTTCAGCAACTTTTCTTGCCAATTCGTCAGCCTCGTCAATCAATTTTTCGACTGCAGGTCTCATTTTTCTATTCATTGTTTTAAATTCTCTAAGTAAGTCATCCCCGCTGTATCCCTGATTGATCAGGTCTTTTAGTATTTCCTCTGCAAATTCTGATTTTTCGCTTCTTATAGGCAGAAGAACAAGCATACCTTCAGTGTATATGCATTCCATTTCCTTATCTATCTTCAATGCATCGTAAAATTTGGCTGGGATAGTAATCTGTCTTTTGGACGAAATCTTAATTCTTTTTTTATCATAATTCTTGGTCTTACTAGGTTTATTGGCCTCCATAACACACCTCCAAAAGTAAAGTTTCTTTGTTTCCTTACTTTTAGAATAATCTATACCAGTAGTAATGTCAATAATGTTTGAAAGAATATCAAGTAATCTCTCACTAAACAGGTCAGAAAAAGCAGCCTGAAAATTCTCAGGCTGCCCTTTCTTGTTACCCTCTCTTCGCTATAATGGGTTGATAATTGGTTGAGTTATTGGTTCTATTGGCACAGTGATTGGATCAAATATTGGTTCAATTGGCATAACGTCTATCTTCTCAATATTTGGGATAAAGAATTTTCTTGTCTCTCCAGGTTGAAGAATTGTTCCTGCATCCTTGGATTTGAATGTTTCCATGTCGTAGTTGCCACTGGAGTCCTTCAAGAGCTTAGCCAATGTGATTTCCTTTAGCTCAGCGGTGTCCCATGTAGATGTATTAACAACTTCTACATACCAATGGGTACCTCTTTCAGGTGGCCAGTTACTAGATGCATAAGTTGGAAGTGGTACATCCAGCTTAAGAGTTTTACTGTAGTCTATAAAAACTTCTTCATTTGGAGTATCCCATACTGTTAATGGACTCTTATCGTCTATACCTATTGTAACTTTAAGCTTGATCCTTGAATAGCCGCCTGTTTCAATGTGGATTCTTGCTGAATAAGCCTGATCGGTTCCAGCGCGTTCAACGGGTACACTGACATAGAATCTTACGTATTCAAAGTTTTCTGCCAGATCATCATATGAAATTGTTAAATACCCATTCTCTGTTGGTCCCCATAAATCGCTATAGCTATTAAGACATTTTACGGTTCTGGTTAGATCATTGTAGCCTACTATTGTTACTGCATGACCTTCTACAGGGTCGTTTCCCAAGATAAGTGGCATGTCTCCTCCTGCAAGTAGAGGACCATACTCCCTTAATGCGAATCTGATATTTTGGCTTGTTGGTTCAAATTTTTCGCTTTCCATCATTCGATAATACTTTGCCAGAGCGTTGGTCCATCCGTTTGGTTGAGGCATCCCGCTGTAATCGTAATACATACTTCCATCTGGATTTGTCTTCTTTACTGCTCCATCGTAATCTGTGTGTGCGTAAGCCTCCGGAGAGATACCGTTGCTTTGGAGTACAAATTGGGTGTCTATAGGTCCTCCATCAGCCAGCTGTACTTGTCTGCTGTGCAGATACCAGAAGGAAACATCTGGAGTATATTTATGCTCTCTTTCCTTGATTATATTCATAATATGAACCAGAGACCTACCAATACAGCCACCTGTGTTGCTCTGATTCCCTTGGAATGTAACATACGGACTGAAGTCACATCCCGTTGACCACATTATGGTTTGATCAGGTATGAAGGCTAATGTATCATATTCATTATCTAGCTTTATATCTGAAATGTTCACACCCTCCTGGACGGATAAAGAGTCCATGTAGATTTTTGCCGAGTCATAGCCCTTGTCTATTATGGATAGGTTCAATCCCTCCTTGACCCAGTTTGGCAAAGTTGCAAGCTCATTATCCGGTAGAGTAAATCCAGGAATTTCAATACCTGTATAAGGTTTATCAGTAGCTATTGCAACAATCTTGTTTATTCCATCCCACTTAACATCAGCCCCAAAAGACTCACTTATAAATCTTACTGGTACAAGCGTCCTCCCATTGACAATTCTAGGTGGCACATCAAGTGTTATCGATTCTCCATTGACCATTGCCACGTTATTACCTATGTAAAGGACAATTGTTGTTTCGCCTTTTGTAGAAGTTACTTTTCTCTCAATTGCATCCCATACCACATCGGCGTCAAGACTTTCAAATATTGCTCTTAAGGGTACAAGAGTCCTTCCTTCCTCAATTATTGGAGGACTGTCAAAGCTTACATCCAAACCATTGACTGTTATACTTATTTGTTTTTGATCTTCCTGAGCATAAATCATGCCTGTGAAAAATGGTAGATTCATTATCAGCAATCCCAGAATTAGTAAAATGGAAATTCTTTTGATATTTCTAATATTCATATCGTACACCTCCTTTTAAAGTTTCTAAATCTCTGACTGACTCTGCTCTTTTTTCACCCCCGTAATTATTGATGCATCTTTTAGTTATATTGCCCACGAAAAAAACCGACCTAAATAAAAGGTCGGTTTCGCTATTCGCTCATTTGGAGTCAAGCGTCCATCTGTTGGACTCCAAGATCAAGGCGCCCGTTGCTAATGCATTTATTCTACTTTTACTATATGATACCCAAATAATAAGTTTCGCAATTCAATGTTTACTGATAATAATCAATTAATATTAATCAATCTCTAAGCCCATGCATATTGAGTCGTAGAACTTATCATCTATGCAAAGGTCTCTGGTTCTAATCCCTTCCTGGACAAATCCAAGCTTTTCATAAGTTGAGATCGCCGAGAAGTTATCGGTTCTCGACCTTAGATTTATCTTTCTAATTATTCCAGAATCTCTACTCCATTGTATAAGTTCCTTTACCAGGGCTGTGCCCACTCCTATTCCCCAATAGTCTTTAAGGACCGTAACTCCGAACTCACCAACATGTTCAATCCTTTTTCTGGGTCCTCCTGCAAAGCTAAGGTTGCCAATTATCTTTCCGTCCATTTCTGCAAGAATAAACAGGGCATTTTTTGTCTTTGAAATATTTTCAATAAACATTTCCTCTTCCGCAATAGTCTTGTCAAATTCATCTTTGCCAAATGTTATAAAATCGGATTCTCCCCCAACTTTCTGAAGGTATTCAATGATTTCTCTGGCATCTGATTTTGTTGCCTCTCTTATTCTCATTTTCCTGCCATCTTTTAATTCTATCTCCTTCATCTCTAACCTTCATCTCCCTATCTGGTTTCTATGACTACCCGTTTACCCTTGTGTCCAAATACCCTTGGTGTAAACCAGGCATCATATATCGGTGCCAATATGTTCATAATTAGAATTGCTACTCCTATCCCGCCAGGAAGTGCAAACAGGTGTCGCACAATCCCTGTCAGGATCCCGATGCTTAGTCCGTAATAAACCCGTGCCCTTTGATTTAGCGGGCCCGATGAATAGTCTGTTACCATAAAGACTGCCGCAAACATCGCTGTTCCGGAAAGAACATGATACAATGCAAATTCCAGACTGGACTTTCCAAAGAGCATTGAAATAAAGAAAAGTCCTGCAAGGGTTGCCAATGGAATCTTTATGTTTATTACCCTTCGGTAGATCAGGTAAATGGCGCCAAGAATTATTGCCCACTTGACTGTTTCTCCGATACCCCCTCCTATTGCACCAAAGAACAGTGCCTGCATCTCAGGCGCTCCCTGGGCAATTGCAGTCTGCCCATTTCCAATAAACTCAAGGGGTGTTGCTGTTGATATCATATCTGCTCCTGGCAAGACCCACCCTGTAATAATTGGTGTAAACAGTATCTTTACCAGTACCCTTGAAAAGACTGCAGGATTGAGATTATTCTTTCCAATCCCTCCTGAAAGCTGCTTGATAAGTACAATTGCGATAAAGCTACCAAAAACAATTATCCAAAGGGGTGCAGTTACCGGGTAGCTTAAAGCTACCAGAAGTCCTGTTACAGCTGCTGAAAGGTCTGTTATGGTAATCTTCTTGCCTTTGAACTTCTGATACAGGAATTCAAACAGTACCGCCGATGTGATACCCAAAAGTATCATCACAAGGCTCTTAATTCCAAACTGTACAACTGCCATTATGCTTACTGGTAAAAGTGCAATCAAGACATCTCTCATTATTGTTCTCGTTGTTACTGGTGTTCTTAGGAAAGGGGATGTTTTAATCTTTTTCATGACTGCATCTCCTTCCATTTTTTGTTCAGAGCCTGAATATCTTCAAGAAGTGGAATGTTTGCAGGGCATACAAATGTACAGGTGCCACAGGATATGCAGCTTTCTGATCTTAATGCCGGTGCCTTGTCATATGCTCCTTCCCTGTACGTATTGCTTATTAGGATTGGTTGAAGGTCTACAGGACAATTGTCGATGCACCTTGCACATCTTATGCAATCCGTTTCCTCCCTCTCTTGTTGTTTCTCCATAAACAGGAGGGTCGTGGTATCCTTGTCAACCGGGATATCCGTATTGTGGAATATCCGACCCATCATTGGACCACCGTTTATCATATCCACTTCTCCCTGTAACAATCCTCCGCATTCCTCTAGCAGATGGCTTACTGGAGTTCCGATTCTTACCATTAGATTCTTGGGTTCTTTTATCATTGGTCCTGTAACAGTTATGATTCGTTTTACAAGTGGTCTGTTATCGTAAACTGCATCATAGATCGCCTTTATTGTGGACACGTTTGACTGGAGGACACCGATATCTCCGGATCTTTGCCCTTCCATTGTTTCTATTCCAAGAACTTCCCTTATCTGAAGTCCCGCATGACCCTGTGGGTACTCTGATGGAAGAACATGAATTCTTATGTGTTCAGTTCCTGTTTTATCAATTGCTTTTTGCAGCTGTTCAATTGCCTCTACCATATGGTCCTCAACGGCTATGTATGTATCATCAATTACATATATCCTTGATATTGCTCGGATTATCTGAACTATCTCTTCGCTGTATTCAACCATGCACCTGAAGTCTGATGTTGAGTATGGTTCACATTCCGAACCGTTTACAACAAGGTACTCCACTTCCTTGTGCTCCTTGTTGTATTTTATGGCTGTTGGGAATCCTGCTCCTCCCTTTCCAGTGATTCCTGCATCCTGTATACGCTCGCTGAATTCCTCTGATTCAAGATGCTCAACAATGCTCTCCAAGGTATCTGCATCATCCTTGAAGTCATTCTCAACCACTACGCAAGTGCTTTCTCCTCTGAACACCCTTCGGTTCTCAATTGCCACTACCTTACCGGATACTGATGAGTGGATGTTTGTTGATATTCCCTTGTCCCTGGATCCAAGAAGTGTTCCAATTTGGACCCTGTCCCCAACTTCCACCTCCACCTTGGCTGGTGAGCCGATATGCATGTCCATGGGGAAATACAACAGCTTCGGTGCTGTTGCCTCTATTGTCTTTAAGTTTCTGGTGGCTTCCTTGTTCTTTGGGATCTGGAGGCCGCCTGCCTTCCATTTGTCAAATATGCTCATATGATTTCCTCGCATTCATATTGTATGTAATCCTGTGTTCTCCTCTTTTACAGTTACCCCATCAAAACAAATATTATTCTATTAAATTCAACCCTTACAAAGGAAAAGATCTTGATTTAAATAAATCAAGATCTTTTCCTGAGATTATCGAAAAATGCAGTATTTCTAGAGGCTTGTTCCAGAAATACTGCATTTTTCATATCTATTCATGTATTATCGCAATATTAGGTTGTGTTTTAGACACTTTATCCCCTTAACTTTGGGGGTTTTCCTGCTTATCTAACAATCTAGCTATCTTTTTTGCATTGTAAGCAACCCCAGTCATTAGGACTTGGGATTTAACTCCATGGGAACCTCTGTAATGGGCATATCTCATGCCCATCAATTCTTTCAAATCTGCAAATGCCCTTTCTATTGTTTCTTTTCGACGTTGATAAAGCTTCTTTCCCTTTTCAGTTTTCATAAATGACCTTACTTCATCAGCGTAGTGTTCTTTTATGTGTCTGCGTATTATCCGTGTCTGATCTGGAGATATTTCTCCTGTTATGCTGCTTTCATACAAGCATTTTTCTCGTTTGGGACAATTTTTGCAAACTTCTTTATCACTACGGTATTCTACATAGCCTTGCCGCGTCGTTGTTCTGTATCTTAGTTCCTTTCCTTCGAAGCAGCGATATGTATCTTCTTCTGGATAGTATTCAAACCAGTATTTTGATTTCTTGCCTCTCTTTGAGGCATATCTTCTCGGTCCAATTACCGGTGTAATTCCTTTGCTTGTCAATTCTTCAATTATATCCAAATTAAAATATCCCGCATCTGCTCCTGCATATTTTGGGGCCAATTCCAGTCTTTCAAACATTTCTTCCAAGTTATCCATATATACTGTACTATCATGAATATTTCCAGGGGTTACGTGTGCGCTTAAGAGGATTTTGTTTGCACTGTCAACGGTTCCATGAACTAAATGATAAAATCCAACAGGCTTTCTATCTCTATGCATGTAGCCACTGTCTGGATCTGTTTTACTTGCTTTTCTTGTATGCACTTCTGTCTTTGGCTCAGCTGGCTCGAGGGGCTTCTGACCTTTGCTAATCCTTTTATCATTCACAAGCTTAAGAAGGGACTCATCTTCTTTGATTACTCGTGTTTCTTCTATGCTTTCATATTTGGAATTGCTGGCATTGGCTTTTACATGAGTTGAATCTGTGTAGACTATTTTCCCGTTTACGAACCCATGATCTATTGCTTTTAGGACAATTTCATTGAATATATCTTCGTATATGTTTGAATCCTTGAATCTCACCGCTCTATTGTGACTTATTGTTGAATGATCAGGTATTGGCTCTGTCAAGCCATAGCCCAGGAACCATCGATATGCCATGTTGTGGTGGATTGCATCCACCAGTTTTTCTTCGGACCTGATACCATCCAATGCCTGGATCAATGACATCTTGAAAAGAACTACAGGGTCTATGGATGGTCTGCCTTTATCTTCTGCATAAAAAGGTTCTACAAGATCGTATATGAAATCAAAATTTATGTATTTATCGATTTTCCTCAAATCATGGTCTTTCTTTACTAGTTGTTCGAGCATAACCAACTCCAGTTGAAGCTGTTTCTTATCTTTCTTTCCTCTTGTCATCATCAAAATCACCCCTCTCTTATATATATTCGACAAAAAAGAAGAAAATCCTTTTTGCTTTAAAGGATTTTCTAAAAAAAATATATATTTGCTTACTTTTTCGATAAACTCAGGAAAAGATCTTGATTTAAATAAATCAAGATCTTTTCCTAAATACTATTTTAGTCTTGGGGGAATTGTTAGCTTGTTTTTCATGAGTTGTTAATACTACATTTATTAGTTGAATTATGCAGGTTTAGATATTTATCATATACTACAAAATGCACTTAGTCTTACTGTTTAATCTAGTTCTCTTATATTAACTTCTCCCAATAATGCTTCCCATGCTCCTCGAGCAAGTGAGTCCATTTCATTTTCACCGGGATATACTACTATAGGTGCTATGAAAGAACATCTACGCTTAATTTTTTCTACTATTAATTCTGAATAGGCAATACCTCCAGTAATCAGAATTGCATCTACTTTTCCACTAAGTACAGTTGCATATGATCCTATTTGTTTGCTTATTTGATAAATCATACCCTCCAAATAAAGAGCTACTTTCTCATCATTTTTTGCAATTTCTTGAATTTCCTTAACATCATTCGATCCTACATATGCCATTAGTCCACCATTTCCATTTATCATCTTCTTGACTTGGTCATGTGAATAATCTCCAGAAAAACATAAATTCACCAGGTCTCCAGCTGGTAGACCACCCGTTCGATTTGTTGAATATGCTCCATCACCTTCAAGCCCATTATCTCCATCTATCATTCTGCCTTTTAAATGGGCAGCTACTGAGACGCCACCTCCTATATGCGCAACAATTAAATTTAATTTTTCATAGTTTAGATTGTTCTCTCTTGCATATCTTTTAGCTGTAGCTTTGTGACTAAGAGCATGGAATTTACTTTTCCTCTCGAGAAGTGGGTGACCTGATAGTCTTGATATATCTTCAAATTCATCTGTGACAGGTGGATCAACAACTAATGGGAGGGCGTAAATATCATTGCACATTTTGTATGCAATTTTGCTTCCCAAGTCGCATGGATGTTGTCCAAATTTTCCACTTGCTTGCTCTTCCATCATTAATTCGGATATTTTATAGACACCACTTTCTATTGGTCGTGTGTGTCCACCTCTACTAACTATTGCATCTAATTCTTCCATCACAATATTATTATCTCTTAAAAATTCAGTTATATAACTTCTTCGGTATTCATCCTGCTCCATAAAATGTCCAAATTTTGAAATTTCATCAGCTGGATGCTCAATATTCGCTTTTACTTTGCAAATATCGTCCTCGTAATATGCAATCTTTGAAGATGTAGATCCTAGATTGATTGCTAATATTTTATACATGATATCACATCACCTCACAGTATTTTTATGCGGTATAAGCGGCTAAAGCTATTGACAGTAATTTACCTTCAGTTGACTCAGTTCTTGAAGTGAAAATTATTGGAATAGCTGCACCAGTAGTGGCTGCTACTACTGTTTTCTTCGCGATGTAAGTAATTGATTTTGTCAATGTATTACCTACAGTCAAACTAGGTACAACAATTATATCTGCTTTACCTGCAACATCTCCTCCAACACCTTTAGCTTTAGCAGCTTCTTCGGAGATTGCATTATCAAATGCAAGAGGTCCATCAACCAAGCAACCTTTTATCTGACCTCTATCAGCCATTTTACTTAATACTGCAGCATCAATTGTTTCTTGCATACTAGGGTTTACTACCTCAACAGAAGCTAACACTGCTACTTTTGGTTCGTAATTACCAAGCTTATTTGCTAGATTAACAGCATTCTCAATTATTTCTTTCTTTCCCATTAAATCTGGGTTTACTGTTATTGCACAATCAGTTATAAAAAGAAAACCCTTATTGTTTTCTTTCTCTAAAACTGAAATCTGAGTTATCTGTTTGCCAATATTTAAGCCTTTTTCCTTATTCAAAATTGCTTTCAGGAATATGGATGAATGGAGCATGCCTTTCATCAAAGCATCTGCTTTACCATCAACTATCAAGTCCACTGCTTTATCTGCTGCTGTCTTTTCATCTTTTTCATTTACAATCTCACTGTCTATTTGAATATTATTCTCATTAATTAAACTAATTAACTTTTCCTTATCTCCTACTAAAATAAAATTTGCCAGTCCTTCTATCTCTGCTTTAGATATAACCTCAAGCAAATCCTCATCTTCAGGTTTAACAACCACAATTGTTTTTGATTCCATTTTTTTAGCTAATTCAATTAGATGATCAAAGCTTTTTACAAACATAAATTTCTCCTTTATTTTTATTGTATAGTTGTACTAGTAAAGATACTTCTCCTTCAAACGACTGATATAAATAAGTTTGCGAGTACATAAGTCTTTCCTGTTAAACCATGAACATAACAGTCTGTGGAAAATATGTTATTATCATAAGTCCAACAATCATAGCCATTATAAAGTAAACAACTTCTTTTGAAATAGCTTGTACACTTAATCCCGCCACATTTGCCGTCGTAAACAAACATACACCAAAAGGTGGAGTTGTCAGTCCAATAGCTGTATTTACAGTCAATAATATTCCAAAGTGAGTCAAATCCATTCCGATAAAGTTGATTATTGGCAACAATAACGGTGTTGCTATAAGTATTATTGATCCTGTTTCCATAAAGGTGCCTGCTATAAGTAGCACAATGTTTATTATTAGTAAAAGTAGAAAAGTATTATCTGTCATTGAAAGCATGTTTTCCATAATCATTTGAGGTATTCTCTGGTATGTCATGACCCACGAAAACAAAGTCGCATTAGCTATGATAAACATAATTCTAGAACTTGTAATTGCAGAATTCTTAAAAACAATCATTATTTCATTAACTTTCAATTCTTTAAAAATAAATATTCCTACAAGTAGGGCATAAACAACTGCTACAACAGCTGACTCAGTAGGTGTAAATATACCTCCGAACACCCCTCCAACAATAATTATTGGAGTTCCGAGAGCCCATAAAACTTCAATTAAATCCCTCTTTGAGTACGTGTCTGATTTTCTTGGTTCGTTTTGATTTTCATCTTTTTCTATTTTATAACCTCTTTTTTTACTTATTATATATGCAGTGATCATTAATGAAGCACCAATAATAAAACCTGCTGGTATTCCAGCTTTATAAAGGTCCGCGATTGAAGACCCAGTCAATACTCCATACTGTACAAATGAAATACTTGGTGGAATAATAACTCCTATAGGCGCTGCTGTTGAAATTACAGCTGCTGCAAAACTCTTGTCGTACTTTGCTATAACCATTCCAGGTATCATTATTCCACCAATAGCTGCTGCCGTGGCTACACCACTACCTGAAATTGCGGCAAAAAACATACAAGTGATAATTGCTACCATTGCAAGGCCACCAGTTTTATCTCCTACTCCACGAGATGCTAATCTAACTAGTCTATTGGCAATTCCTCCTTTTCCCATCAACTCACCTGCAAGTACGAAGAATGGAATTGCTAATAGAGCTGTAACATCAATTCCAGAGAATAATCTTTGTATAACAATCGACAACTGTATACCTTCACCTATTATGAATATTATGGAAGCCAGACCAACTGTCATAGCAATTGGAACACCTAGCACTAGTAAAATTACAGCCAAACCGAAAAAAATTCCCATTGTCATTTTGTCTACCTCCCTAATCTCTTGGCACTTATGTCTACCAATAGTATTGAAGCCAAGTGAATCAGCATAATAATCATTGATATGGGAATCACTATGTATACATAATTCATAGGTATTCTCATGTTGGGAGATGCCTGTGTTGATGCAACTTTTAATGTATTAAAACCTATCCACATAACTATACCACTATAAACAATTACGAATATTTTTTGAATCCACATAAGTATGTTTTGAGGCAATGGAGGTAACAATTCTTCCAATGCGGTAACTGATATTTGACTGCCCTCTTTCTGTGCGGAAGTTGCGCCCAAAAACACCATCCAAATACACATATATCTTACGATTTCTTCACTCCAAGTTAGCCCAGTCCCCATTAAGTATCTTGCAATAACTTGACTGGATAATACTACAGTCATTACAATTAATACAATTGCTATTATTTGCCTTATGTATTTATCAATAACATTACTGATGATAATAATTAAATTCATTCTATTATTCCTCCTATTAAATATTACTAAGATGAGCTAGAAACTCATCTTAGTAATATCCTTTAACAACTTATTAATTTACTCATAATTATTATTTAGTTGTTTAGAGCCTCAATTGCTTTGTAGAAATAATCTGAGTTCTGACCTGCAAATTTCTCATATACTGGATTTACTAAGTCTTTCAGTTCATCTCTATTGATATCATAAAAATTCATTCCTTGCTCTTCAAGAAGTTTAATGAAGTTCTGTTCTTCTTGCTCTTGCTCCTTTGTTATTTGAATAGTTATTTCTTCAGCAACTTCTTTGAATAACTCCTGATCTTCTGTTGGCAAAGAGTCCCAGAAGTTTGATGATGCATGTGCTGTTGTAAATGCAAAGATATGCTCAGTCTTAGTTACATTATCCTGTACTTCATATACTCTCTCATTGTTTATAGTAGCCATTGAGTTCTCATGTCCGTCAATAGTACCTTGCTGTAGTGCGGTAAATACTTCTCCCCAAGACATTGCTTGAGGTGAAGCTCCTAGTGCAGAGAAAGTGTCTACAAATATGGAACTCTCAATAACCCTAATTTTCATCCCTTTCAGATCTTCAACCGATTGTATGGGATCTCCTGCATTTGTTACACTTCTTGCACCACGACCTATTAATCCAAGACTTATTATTCCTGCTTCTTCACTTTCAGCATAAAGCTCTTCGGCTAAATCTGATTCAAGGAACTTATGTACATGATCCCACCCACTAAATAAAAATGGCAGATCTAAAGCCTGAAATGCTGGTACAAAATTACCCATCGGTGAGGATGTAATAACAGCCATATCAACGGTTCCATACTGAAGTCCTTCTGATAATTCTCTGTCTTTACCTAGTACCCCTCCACCGTAAGTCTCGAATACATATTTCCCATCAGTTTTTTCTTCAATGGCTTCCTTAAATCTTACAGCGAATTGATGATAAGGATCGTTTTCTAACTCTGGTGACATATATGCCAACTTAACTACTATGGCATCTCCAGGTTCTACACTAGAAGTTTCTTCAGATACTACTGATTGTTCTGGCGCTTCACTTGCTGGAGCTTCATTACTCCCGCTTGAACACCCAATTAATGTTGAAGCCATAAGAACTAAAACTAATGATAGTGCTAATACTTTCGTTTTCATTTCTTTCCCCCCATTTATTTTAGTATATTTTCATAGTTGCTCTGAACTATGGAAATCAGTTGATACAATGTTTCTGTAACTGGTATATACATCCCTAACTCCTCAGCTTCTTTTACAACAGCACCATTAATAAATTGTATCTCTGTCAATCTTTTTGTCAATACATCTTGTGCCATTGATGGAATATGCTCATAATGCTCTATAAAATCAGCTTCCACTAATTCTATAACATTGTCCGCACTTGCTTTAATACCTTTTTTATTAGCTACTGAACTTACTTCCTGAACAATTCTATGAGCAAGTATTTTACCTTCCTCAGTCTTTCCAACATCTCCTAACTTAAGTTTTGTTATTGCAGTTAGAGCGTTACATGCTGAATTAAATGCAACTTTTTCCCAAATTGAAACAAACACATCCTTTGTAATAATACAATTAAAACCAGCGTTATCGAGTGCACTTTGAACTTCTTTTAATTCAGACGTCTCATAACCAATACTTGTCATTATTTTAGTTTGTCCTGTTCCATTTGACCTGATCTTTCCAGGGCTAATAAAATCACTTGGAAAGTTTGTTGTACCGATAATTATATTTTCAGCTCTTACGTACTCACGGATAATTTCATCATTACCTAATCCATTTTGCAATGACAGAACTAACGTATTATCATCTATAATTCTATGTATAGAATCTAGTGCTGATCGAGAGTGAATGGTTTTTGTAAAAAGAATTACTAAATCTGGTCTGAAATCTACTTTATCAGAAGTGCAAGCTTCAACTTTAATGTTCTTTTTTACTCCTAATAATTCTACTTCCAAGCCATTTTTATTGATTTCATCAATATGATCCTTGAATACATCAACCAGAGTTACATCGTTGCCTCTCTCTTTAAGCAAACCACCATATAAGCTTCCCATTGCGCCTGCACCTAGTACAAGTATTTTCAAGTGGTTTCCTCCTTTCTGAAGGTAGTAAATTTAATTGGTTAATCCTCGACACTCATTCTTTCTAATTTCGAAACATATTTATGATAATAATCTGAAACATATTCCTGGAGTTCAGACTTTTGATCATCAGATAGCTTCTTAAATCTCCCCTGAATACCTATATACTCTTCGATTGGTTTAAGGTCTTTCAACTTGGAGTTTATTGTTATTTTGCCTTCTTCATATTCGTATAATATCCACGCACCTGTTTCTACAGCAGATTTCGCCAATTGAATAGATTTGGAAGGTTCATATCTCCACCCTGTAGGACAAGGGGTCTGAATATGAATTAATGATGGTCCATCTGTATCTTTGGCCTTCTTTAATTTCTTTTTAAAGTCATTTAAGTTAGATAGGGATGCTGTGGCAGCGTATGGAATGTCGTGAGCCATTGCAATTTCCATAAGGTTTTTCTTGCCAGTTGGTTTTCCACTAGGAGTAGTTGTAGTACTTGCATAGTATGGAGTAGAACTGCTCCCCTGAATTCCTGTGTTCATATATGCCTCATTGTCATAGCAAATATACATTACCTTGTCTCTTCTCTCCCAGACTCCTGACAATGCTTGAAGACCTATGTCTACAGTAGCACCATCACCTGCAAAACCCAATACTGTTGTCTCAGTATTTCCTTTTGCATTTAGTGCCGCTCTTACACCCGCAGCACATGCTGCTGTATTTTCTAGATTGCCTTGAAATCCTGGAATCTTTAGTCCAGACTCATTCCCGAATCCTGAAAAAAGTGCGGAACAACCTGGTGGAATAATAATGATTGTGTCTTCACCTAAAACTTCCATGGTTTTTCTCATGATTAATTCTAGACCACAACCTGCACATGCACTATTACCATGCGAAACCAATCCTTTTGCTTCATGTTGTAAATCAAACATTCTTAATCACCTGCCTTATATTCATTGGATCTTCCTTCAGATCAATCCATTCTGTATGTTCTTTCCTAGTTCCTTTATTTAGCTCTAAAAGTTCGTTGAATATTTTTTCAATATTATCAACCGTAACATCTCGACCACCCAAGCCTCCGGCATAATGTCTAATATCACAATTTTCATCATGCATCATTGCAGTGACTTCGCTCCATACAGGACCACCCTGACCTCCTAAACCAGCGCTCCTATCAAATACACCTATTGTTTTCTTGCCCGCTAAAACTTGCTTAAGCCTTTCAACTGGGAATGGTCTGAATACTGTCATCTTTGCAAGTCCAACTTTTTTGCCTTCCCGTCTCATTTTATCAACTACATATTTGGCAGTTCCACACATTGAACCAAGAGCTATTAATACAACATCTGCATCTTCGGTCTTATATCCTTCTACAACATGTAATTTTCTGCCGAATTTTTCTTCAAACTCCTTCTGAATTTCTTCGATTACACCGATTGAAATATCCATGGAATGTTTTTGTTGATATCTCATTTCAGTGAACTCTTCCGGACCAGTCAAATCACAAATGAACATGGGATCACTTGTATCCAAGTATGTATTCTTCGCTTCATACGGTTCGATAAATGTGTCAACTACAGTTGAATCAGGCACATCCACTTTTTGTACTGAATGAGATAAAAAGAATCCATCTAGGCATACCATAGCTGGAGTCAATATTCTCTTATCTTCTGCAACTCTATATGCAGCTAAAGTTAAGTCTAAAACTTCTTGAACATCTTGGCAATAAAATTGTAACCAACCCATGTCCCTCTGAGCCATAGTATCTCCATGCTCACACCATAAAGTCCACGGTGCAGCAACACCTCTATTAACGACAGGCATAACTATTGGTACACGATTACCAGATGTCATGCTTAATACTTCGTGCATTAATGCTAATCCATTAGATGCCGTAGCTGTTGCTGCCCTAACTCCAGTTAACTGAGCTGTTGTAGCCAATGATAATGCCGAATGTTCTGATTCTACTCTTATGTACTCAGCTTTTAATTTGCCTGAAGCTACTAACTCTGATAATTTCTCAGATATAGAACTCTGAGGAGTGATTGGATATGCTGAAATCACTTGTACTTTCGCTAGTTTCATAGCCTCGACGGCAGCCTCGTTTCCATCTAGCATTTTATAGTTCATCAAAATCACCTCTTTCAGGAATCATTGTCATACATTTAGCAGGACATACGTTTACGCATATTCCACAGCCTTTACAATAATCAAAATTAAATACAACACATTCTTCCTCATCATTTTTGACATCAATTACATTAGTAGGACAGTGTCTTTCGCAAGTTCTGCATTTTATGCATTTTTCAAAATCCACAGAAGGTCTTTCAAGTCTCCAGTTACCAGTCGTTGCACTTCCAAAAACTGTAGCAACAGGGCCTAGAACACTAACTCTCTTTGATTCTTTCGTAAGCTTCTCTTGCTGCTTTTGCATTCTTATCACCTGCCTTTTCTCCAAAAGTCTTAACGATAGCTTTTTCAATTGACTCAATCCCAACTAAGCCTGTAGCAGCTAATGCACCCAACATTGATCCATTTGGGATTCCCACCCCTATGTGAGTTAATGCTACTTGTGTTGCATCAACATAATAAATCTTCTTGAAATTGAAAGATTTATATCTTTCAAGCACTTTTTCTTTATCAGTATTCAAAACTAAAACGCTACCCTCGTGTATCCCACTTGATATATCTACACCTTTGTTGATAATAGCGCTGTCCATAACTAATACTATATCAGGTTCATAGACAAATGAATTAATAAGTACTTTAACATCATCTATTATGATACTAGTATTAACTGGTGCTCCTCTTCTTTCGTGTCCGTAAGCTGGTACAGTTATAGCATAACGATCTTCGTACAATGATACAGCTTCAGACAGTATTTTCCCTGCTGTTACAACACCTTGACCCCCTAGACCATAAAACTTTATACGCTTCATTGTTAACCATCCTTTCATCATTTTGAACTAATCAATCCAAAATTAATTCAATATATTCAGAAAACGTTTCCTATGTTTAGTATAGTAAAACAATAAATCAATGTCAATATTTTTTTCACTATAGTGCACCGCGTTTCTTTATGTGAATTTTGAAGTGATTAAATGTTTTCATTTTCATTACCAAAATCTAAGAGTATGCAAAGATATAAATATTTAAATGGTTGGAGTCTACTTTAACAGTCAGCGCTTGACTACTTGTGTTCATCTATGCAATACTATTGATGTATTAATTATATTCAGTTTTGCCAATTAGCTTAATATATTGAATGAAAATAAGAGAAGGAGAACGCATTTATGAATATGAATGAAGACAAATATCTATTGAGTTCCGTTTATAATACTTTAAGTATTCTAGATTTGTTAAGCACTAACAATGAAATGGGAATCACTGAAATTAGTAACAGCACTGGATTAAGTAAGTCTAGCGTTTTTAGGATGATGTATACTCTGGAGAAGAAGGAATTTGTATATAAAACATCAACTTCGAAGTATCGATTAGGTATTAAGCTTGCTTACTATGGATCCATCGTTACTGAAAATCTTAATGTATTTAACGTGATAAAACCTTTTCTGCAAAGTCTACGTGATGTGCACAATGAAACTACACATCTTGGTATTTTAGATGAAGATTTAAATGTAATATTCATGGCCAAAGAACCAAGCACTGCGACTATTCAAATGACTTCGAAAGTTGGATATAAACTTCCCTTTTATATATCAGCTATGGGAAAAATACTTGCCGCTAATCGGATGGACCATCAGTTGCTAGAGAAACTAAAGAATTATAATTTTGTAAAATACACTAGTAACACTATAACTGAGTATGAAAAGATTATTGAGATGCTTAGTAAAGTAAGAGATCAAAATTACTCAGTTGATGAAGAAGAAAGTGAGGAAGGATTAACGTGTATAGCTGTTCCCGTCAGAGACTTTACAGGAAATACTGTTGCAGCAATAAGTATTTCAGGTCCTACCTTAAGAATAAAAAGGAACTGGGAGTATCTAATAAATGACCTCAAGTCAACAGGAGATGAAGCCTCTTTAATAATGGGTTATAGGGAATGAGTTTGATTTATACAATGAAGTTCAGTCCAAAATATTTTTCAATTAAGTGTAAAATTAATTGTTTAAGCAACAAGTTTATTAAAGGAACTGTATTTTGTGAATTATTCAAATACAATTGAAATAACTACAAAAGAAGCTGTCAAGAAAATAAAATCTCTTGACAGCTTCTTTTGTAGTATGATTTAATAAACATGTTAACCAAAATCCTATGATTCATAAATCTACTTATTAAATAAATCTTAAAGTCGGATACAAAATAAATTCTAGCCGTGTAATATAATTTATATGAATTCGATATTAAGCTTATTCAAGTTTAGTCTAAGGAAGTTATCTTGGATTCTTACGTTGAGCCTCCCTTTTCTACAATACTATCAATCAATCCATTATTAAGTTAACTTTTCCAAGCATCACTCAAATCTATGCATTTTACAAGTAGAAGAGTTGATAATCAATTCTAACATTTAGTATAGCTTTATTATTTAGACTCACTTCACAATAGTTAAGAGTTTTGAAAAATACACATTTTTTAAATGTGTATACCTATATATTTGATCCTTATGTCGAGCTAAACTGAGTCACTTAAGGATTTCAAATGATAAAACTAAAGTATAATTCAATTTCCATTTATTCTTAATTCCAGAGTACAGTATTTCCAGCTTTTAATCAGTTAAATTTTGGCTTAAAGTCATCCGACTACTAGCTCAATAAAAAAATACTCGCAAAGTAAAAAAGCACAATAACTATTAGTAAAGAGATGGTGATAATATGACAAGAAAAGCAAGAAATAGGATTCTTAGTATTCCAATTCCACTTGTAATTTTATTAGCAAGGCCCCTGGCGTTAACACTTAATCAATCGATTATACTAGCTACACTGATACTCACTTTAACATTGTGGGTAAACAAATCTGTTAATAGATCATACGCTTCATTGTTTATGTTGCTTGTTTTTATAGTATTCGGAGAAACCCCAGTTACTAGAGTATTGACTTTCCCTTTGTCGGAAAACTTTCTACTGATTATTTTTTCATTCCTTTTTTCTGAAGGAATTGTAAAAAGCAAGTTGATCGACAAACTGCTTAAACCGTATATAGGTTATTATGCAACTACTCTTCCGAAATTACTGATGACTATATGGATAGTTGCTCTAGGTATGATTTTTATTGTACCTCAACCATTCGCAAGATTAATACTAGTCGCAACAATATTTAGAGAGTACCTAGATCGACTAGATATAAGTATGAAATCAAAAGAATTACTCCTCTTCTCTGTTTTTTTGATTTCAATAATTACAAATACTTTTTTCTTAAAGGGTGATATCATTATGCATCCTGCCCTAATCAATATGTCCGGGATTTTGATAAATGAGTATCAGTGGACGAAATTTTTGCTTCCACCTGGTGTTTTAATGTTAATTTTTACAATGGTTGTATATACTAGGTTCTTTAAGAGTCATTTAGAGAACTATAGAGTTGAAATTTCAAATAAACCTATAATAAGACTTGATTCTACTGACAAAGTAAACCTTATTCTAATAATACTACCACTAGTATTTTGGGCTTTAGATGGACTTCACCCAATTTCTGGAACTAATGTCATCTTATTTGGTGTTCTACTAATGTTCCTTGTTAAAATTCTGGTGTTTAAAGACTTGAAAACAATTCAATGGCCATTATTAATATTCTTAACAGCTACGTTTTCTATTGGACCTGTTATGTTAACAAGTGGTACAGCTAATATACTTTTTGGTAGTTTAACACCTGTTTTTCCTAAAGAATTTTCTCTATTAATGATTTTATCGGTAGTTGTTACATCTATGTTAATTCACATGATACTTGGTAGCATTGTAACATCAATGTCTATTATACTGCCAGGAATAGCATTATTAACAACTGGGATAATGGCGCCTGAATTAGTAGCATTTCTTGTATTCGTGACATTGGCTTTGCATTTTATTTTACCATTCCATAGCGTCCATTTCGTCATTGGTGAAGGTTTAGGCTTCTTCAGTCAAGAAACAGTATTTAGAACAGGAATAATAATGACAGGAATAATTTTTATTTCAATATTCACTCTTTACTTACCTTGGTGGAATTTTATTAACTTATTCTAGAGTCGAACGTTGCTTGAGGTCCAAGTATGTGAACCGGTATTTATGTAATTCAGCAAATCACTCAAAATCTGATGCTTAACTTCGATATATAATCGGTTAAGCATCTTTTATTTTATTTTTCAATTAAAATTAAAACAAAGAATTATAATACTAAACATTGTCATTAATACACTATATCCTTTTCATAAAACCTTAAAATTGGATATTCTTGTTAATCAGTACTTGCAATCCGGCATATAGTTTACCACAATTCCGGACAAGGATACCATCTAGTATTTATGCCGCGAATGCCTCTTAATAATAAGCTAGGGCATGTTAGGCTTACGCCCCAAGCATCCTTTGTTCTCAAGTAGATGTCATGATGCCTTTAGACCTACCTTAAGAGGGTCGTTGTCAGGAGGACCGTGGAATAAATGCGGTATCGAGTTACAGGATTAACGGTATTATAGTTCCGAACTAGTGGTACAATCTTGACCGGTATACTCAAACATGCGAGAGAGACAATTAATTAGAGTAAACATTGTATTATGTTATGTATACTTTTTATTGATCACTTAATCTCCTATTGACAACGATTCTTTGTATGTCTTCAGGAGCGGCATGGAATCCGCCCCCTACAATTATTTACAATGATTCTTTGTCAGTCAATAATGATTTTATGAATTTCAGGGTAAATATACTGTGATAGTAGAACTTATAGCTGTTACATATGTTTTCCTTATGAAAGGAAGCGATTGTAGTGTCTGCTGAAAAAAGAATCAATCCACTAATTCCAATTCTTGTTATTCCCATTGCAGGATTGGTATTACTTAATCTGGCTTTTGCATTTACAGCCGCCATTAGGTATTGTTTCTTCATACTTTCTAATCCCGGTGGTATTGGTGAGCCTTTCTATATGCCAAGGCTATTTCATGTAATTACACCGCTGATTTTTATGTTTATTTCGTTCCTGGTACTTAGCAACAAGAAATTAAAAGACATTTACAAGGCAACATTTTCTGTTGTACCAACAGCTGTAGCTCTTGTTTATACCGGGATATTCCTGTACAACTGGCCCGTTGCTGTTTATGGCGTGAGCGGATTGATAGTGTTTGGAATTTTCTTTTATCTCTACAAGACCAAACGCCACTGGATGTACTACTATGCTGTTGCCTTAATATCCGCTGCACTTTTGTATATGCAGATAAGTGGAATTGATATTTGATTTTATTTTCCAATGATAGCTATGTTAATGTATACTGTAATTAATAGATGATACCAAGAATAAAGGAGGAATTGCCTTGTCAGAGATATTGTTGCATGTAACCAGAGGCGGTAGAGTTGAAAACATACATCGAGGGGATATTGCAGTTGTTGATTACAAAGGAAAAATAATTGCAAGCTTTGGAGATCCCTACAAGAGAACCTTTCTGCGTTCCAGTGCAAAACCTTTGCAGACCCTGGTAGTAATTGAGACTGGAGCTGAAAAGGAATATGGAATAACAAAAAAGGAACTTGCTGTGATGTGTGCTTCACATTATGCTGAGGATTTTCATATTGATGCGGTGAGCTCAGTTCTTCGCAAGCTCGACTTGGGCGAAGATGATCTTCTGTGCGGACACAGTTATTCCCTGAATGACAAAGTTACAAGACAGTTGATAAGAGATGGGAGAAAGGCTAGAAAGATCTTTAACACCTGCTCTGGCAAACATTCCGGAATGCTTGCTGTGTCAAGGAAGCTGGACCTTCCACTTGATACTTACAACATGCTTCAACACCCACTTCAGCAGATGACCCTTGATACCATTGCTGAGGTATGTGAAATGGACAGAGACGACATTGGGGTTGGAATCGACGGCTGCGGAGTTCCAGTTGTTGAAATGCCCTTATACAACATGGCCCTTTCTTACGCAAAGCTGGTACACTCATCTGTCTTTGATGAAAAAAGGAAAGCAGCAGCGGATCTTGTTGTTGAATCAATGATGGAATATCCTGAGATGGTTGCTGGTACCGGTGGATTCTGTACCGAATTGATGAAAAACACCAATGGAAAGTTGATGGGCAAGCTTGGAGCTGATGGCGTATATTGCATCGGCATGGTTGAGCAGGGAGTTGGAATTGCAATTAAAATTGAAAATGGTAATTACAATGTGATTTCCAGTGCTGTGATGGATATTCTAAAGCAGATGGAATATCTGGATCAGGAAGATATGAGTGCTCTCAAATCATTCCATATAATCGATAATATAAACACCCTTAAGGAAAAGGTTGGGGAGATTAAGCCTGTATTTGAGTTGGATATGAAAGTTTAAATTTTAATAACTAACGCACCTAGGTATAAATAATACCTGGTGCGTTTTTATATCTTCTATTATTCTAAAGTACATACTCCAGCTGACAATCATACGGTTCCTTATCAACATGCTCCTTATTGTATTCCAAGGCTTCAACACAACCGACTGATCTATAGAAACCTTGTGTTTCTACTGAGGAGTGAGCGGAAATATAAAGCTTCTTGGCTCCTTTTTCCCTTGCCCAGGTGGTGGACATTTCAAACAGGACCTTGCCTATTCCATGACCTCTCATATCCTCTGAAACATGGAGGCTTGACAGGTCCAGATACTCCTTGTCCGATCCCAAAAATTCAGACTCAACGGAAGCAAAGCCTTTGAGCTTGTCTTTATGAAAGACACCTATTACAATACCACCTGTTTTTGATGTATTTTTTAGGTATCCCGAGAGTAGGGAGTACTCCTTATCCGACCAGTCATCAACAAATTCTATGTCCTTCATAAGCCATTCCCCTTCAATCTTTCTCCAACACTTAGTCACCTTCTGATGGCGGATAAAATTGGTGAACATTTCACGGGTTATCTCTTCTGCTCGCAACACTTTGTACTCAATCTCTTTTCTCATTAAGCTTCTACTCCTAACGTTTTAAATTCAACAATTTTTCAACTTCCTCAACTGGCATTGGTCTGTAAAAAAAGAATCCTTGAGCTTCATCACATGCTCTATCCCTTAGAAAATCAAGCTGACCCTTCTTCTCAACACCTTCTGCTATTATCTTTAATCCAAGGCTTTTGGCCAGATTGATTATCACCGTTGCTATTGACTTGTCCTTGCTGTCCTTATCTATTCCCTGAACAAATTCCATTGCCATCTTTAGCTTGTCCACTGGTAGTTCTTTGAGTCTACTTAGGGATGAGTACTCTGTTCCAAAGTCATCTATTGCAATTGATACTCCAAGGCTCTTTAAGCTTTCCAAGACTCCTATTATATAGTCTGGTCCCTGGATGGCTATTGACTCTGTTATTTCAAGCTCCAGATACTTGGGTTCCAGTTTGCTCTCCTTCAATGCTTCTGCTACAACTTCAACAAGCTGTGATCCTCTAAATTGTTCCACTGATATATTTACTGCCACTGCTATTGGATCATATCCTTTTTGCTGCCAGGTTTTATTTTGTTTGCTGGCTGTCTTTATTACCCATTCTCCGATGGACTGGATTAGTCCTGTCTGCTCTGCCATCGGTATAAATACTCCAGGCGATATAATTCCCCTTTCTGGATGTATCCACCTTATAAGAGCTTCAAGTCCTATTATCTCTCCTGTTTCAATACTTAATTGTGGCTGATAAAAAAGTACGAGCTCTTCTCTTTCCAATGCCCTGTAAAGATCATTCGATAGCTGAACTTTTTCCCTTATTTCTTCCTTCATTATTGGTGTGCAGAATGTATATCTGTTTCTGCCTTTGTTCTTTGATTCATACATTGCAAGGTCTGAATTCTTTATCAGGGTTTCTGAATCCTCACCATCTAGTGGATACACTGCAACTCCACTGCTTGCCGTAACATAAAAATCCTGTCCATTTATTGTTACCGGCTCTTCAAATGCTTTCATTATCTTTTCTGTTGCTTTTCTGATATCTTCTAGATTTTTCATCTGGGGAAGCATGATTAGGAATTCATCTCCTCCAAACCTGCATGCCATATCTGATTCTCTGAGAAGGTTTGTCAATCTGTCTCCAATTGTTATAAGCAGTTTGTCACCCGCCTCATGACCCAAGCTATCGTTTATGGATTTGAAGAGGTCAAGGTCAAGAAATAGTACTCCCACTAATTTCTCATTTCTTTTTGCCAATTTGAGCATCTGATCTAGCTCCATGTTAAAGTATATTCTGTTTGGTAGATTTGTCAGATTATCATAATATGCCATCTGATTGATTCTTTTCTCGGCTTCAATCTTTACCAGAGCATCTGAGATTATGTTGGCGAGTATCTGAAGAACCGCCTGATGTTCCAGCTCCCAGGTCTTCTCGCTTCTTGAAACATCAAATCCAAGAAATCCAATCAAACGATCCTTATCATGCATAGCTACTGATATGAGAGACTTTATATGCTGGTTTTGCATAAATTGCTTAACCGAGACTGCTTCATCAGGAAGATTGTCTACGTCTCTAATAAAAACCCTGTTGTTATTTTGAAGCTTTTCCATCCACCATGGATAGTCATTGATGGATAGCGTTTCAGTTTTACCCTTAGCTGGCGAATTTCCCTCACCAAACCATTCATTAGAGTAATATGCTTCTGACATATCATTTGAAAATCTAAACATGAATGAATGCTCTATTCCAAAAAATGTTCCACACAGCTTAAAGACATCATTAATCTTTTCGTTTATATTCATTGGATTTGCTCCTGCAAATTCTGAAGATATTCTGGATATCTCTCTTTGAATTTCTATTTGCTTTTCATGATCTGCAAGTCTTTTTCGATATGTCTTATTTACATATGAAGCTAGTGCAGCAATCACAAAATACATTGTAATATGTGATGTGTACTCAAAAGCACCCACAGTTATCTCTGAAACTGGTTCTGTCGTCAATGACCAAAAGTGATACAATAATGTAATTGCCAAAGTCGAGTAAAAAAAACTTTTCTGCCTAAACATTACACTTGCAGTGAGAAAAATAATTGGTATTGGCCAAACGGCATTATTACCATAGTGCCTAGTAAAGTACAATAGTATCAGTACAATGAAAACAGGCAACAAAATCAAAAGAATTGTATCTTGTTTTGCACTAGAGACTTGTAATAGTGGGATAAGTCTAATTGTAATACCAAACACTAATATCACTAAACTCATTGTAAGGATTGATTGAATTTTTATCATTTCGTGAGAGTAAAACATTATGTTTAGAACACTTCCTGCTATTACAGCATATGAGAGATAGTTGTAGAACTGAGTTCTCCTTTCATAGACAAATAAGTCTTTGTCTTCATATCCTTTCTCATTGTGAGCACCCATTAAATTTTGTTTTCTAATGGAATAGTTTATTCCTGCCAATGGAAAACATGCAAATAGAACACTCAACTGAGGCAATTGATGAAACATAGTATCTATGATAAATCCCCCAAGGATTCCCATGGTGAACGTAATGCTTATAATATGCACAATTCTTTTTCTTCTTTTATCATTTGCTACATTTTCCCAGGTCCATATTGTAATTAAACTGAGCAATGAAAACAAGAGATAGTAAGAATTGAAAAAGATGTCCCCAATACTTCCAGTTGGAACATTAACCCAACCTGTTTTTATTTGGATTAAATTGTATTGGGTTATAGCAACCGGGCTATAGAGACCAAAAAACAAGATATTTACTAGAACTGGAAGATATAAAAATATATATGTCATTTTTGACTTCAATAGATTTGCTCTGCCAGTTAACATTAGTAAATAGTGTAACAACAAGCTATAAAGGACGCCCCATCCAAGCGATCCTGCTCTTCTCCACAATATGGCAGTCTCGTAGTTCGGAGCAACATTTCCCATTGCAATTGCAAATGCCCATACACAAAGAAAAATGCTGATTAAGAAGAACATCCTATTCATTTTGGAACTAGGGTTTAATGAAAGTGTGTATGTACCAAAAATTCCATATATAATTAAAAAAGCGAATACTATGATTGAAATTATTTCTGCTTGTGCATTCATATTATCTCCTAGCTATAGTATTTTTTCGACTTCCTCAACTGGCATTGGTCTGTAAAAATAATATCCTTGAGCTTCATCACATGCTCTGTCCCTTAGAAAATCAAGCTGCCCCTTCTTCTCTACACCCTCTGCTATTACCCTTAATCCAAGGCTTTTGGCCAAATTGATTATCACTGTTGCTATTGCCTTGTCCTTGCTGTCCTTATCTATTCCCTGAACAAATTCCATTGCCATCTTTAGCTTGTCCACTGGTAGCTCTTTGAGTCTGCTTAGGGATGAGTACTCTGTTCCAAAATCATCTATTGCAATTGATACTCCCAGGCTCTTTAATCTTTCCAAGACTCCTATTATATAGTCTGGTTCCTGGATGGCTATTGACTCTGTTATTTCAAGCTCCAGGTACTGGGGTTCCAATTTGCTCTCCTTCAATGCTTCTGATACAACTTCGACAAGCTGTGATCCTCTAAATTGTTCCACTGATATATTTACTGCCACTGCTACTGGATCATATCCTTCTTGCTGCCAGATTTTATTCTGTCTGCTGGCTGTCTTTATTACCCAATCTCCAATGGACTGGATTAGTCCTGTCTGCTCTGCCATTGGTATGAATACTCCCGGGGATATCATTCCTCTTTCTGGATGCATCCACCTTATGAGGGCTTCAAGTCCTATTATCTTTCCTGTTTCGATACTTAGCTGTGGCTGGTAATAAAGTACGAGCTCTTCTCTTTCCAATGCCCTGTAAAGGTCATTCGATAGCTGGACCTTTTCCCTTATTTCTTCCTTCATTATTGGTGTGCAGAATGTGTATCTGTTTTTCCCCTTGCTCTTTGACTCATACATTGCAAGGTCTGCATTTTTTACAAGGGTTTCTGAATCCTCTCCATCAAGTGGATATACTGCAACTCCACTACTTGCAGTAACATAAAAATCCTGTCCATCTATTGTTACCGGCTCTTCAAATGCCCTCATTATCTTTTCTGTTGCTTTTCTTATGTTTTCATGGTTTTTCATGTGGGGAAGCATGATTAGAAATTCATCTCCTCCAAACCTGCATGCCATATCTGATTCTCTGAGAAGGCTTGTCAATCTCTCTCCAATTGTTACAAGCAGTTTGTCACCCGCCTCATGACCCAAGCTATCATTTATGGATTTGAAGAGGTCAAGGTCAAGAAATAGTACTCCAACTAATCTCTCATTTCTTTTTGCCAATTTGAGCATCTGATCCAGCTCCATGTTAAAGTATATTCTGTTTGGCAGATTAGTGAGATTGTCATAATATGCCATCTGATTGATTTTCTTCTCGGCTTCAATCTTTACAAGGGCATCTGATATCATGTTGGTGAGTATCTGCAGAACTTCTTGATGCTCCGGTTTCCAGACACTTTTCTTTCTTATGGCATTAAATCCTAGAATTCCTAGTGTTTTATTCTGATTTACTATACTAATTGAACTCATTGACTTAATATTTTGCCTAGTCATTAGTTGTCTCTCTTCTTGGGCTTCTAAGGGTAACTCAGCCAATTCACTTATATGCATAGTTGTATTTGATTTAAGCTGTTTCATCCACCATGGAAAGTCATTGACATTTAGTGTTTCCATTCTCCCTTTAGTAGGAGGAATTCCATCAGCACACCACTCGTTTGTGTAATGTGCTACTGACATGTCATTTGATAACCTAAACATGAATGCATGATCTATTCCAAAGAATGTACCACACATTCTTAGAACATCATCTATTCTTGCATCAATATTTTCAGAATTAATGCCAACAAATTCCGAAGAAATTCTGGAAACTTCTCTTTGAACTTCTATTTGTTTTTCGTGTTCATCTAATCTTTGGCGATAGATATGACTTATGTAATAGACTATACCTGCCAGCAGAAAGTAAATTGCTAATCGCTGCTGGTAGTCAACTCTTCCTATTGTTACAACAAAACTACCATTTCTTGCAGCTGATACAGTTTCAACCAGAGCAGCAGATACTAATGTCATAATTAAAACTATCCTATTATTAAACACTATTGAAAGAATCATTAGGAAGATAGGCACAGACCAAATAACACTGTTATAACCGTATTGCATATAGTGTAAATACAGTATTGGAGTAACTAGCGCCATAACAATTCCCAATTGTATATCTTGAGAACGTTCATCCTTGCCAGAGTGAGGCATAATTCTCAAATACACTCCTATGAAAAGAACAATACCACTAAATTTTAATACACTAGTAATTTCTTTGCCAATCATAATATAATCCAATATCACATAAGAAATGCTCCCTGCTATAAACACATAGGATATCATTTTAAAAAAATTCATCCTTTTTTCTTTTGTGAAGATATTTCCTGCAATAAAAACGTCTGTTTGACTTTCATCTTGGATAATCCCATGTTTTTTAAAGACCAGGATTATAGATGAAATTGGTATCAAGGAAAACACTACTCCCATATTTAGCTTGGGATCTAGAATTGAGCTTGTAAAAAAAAGATCTGTCAAACTTCCTAAGGTTATTCCTAATAGCATTGTAATGGTTATTAAAACAGCTGTTCCCTTTGCTCTATTCTCTTTTCTAATTCTATCCCAAGTCCAGATTACAATGAAACCAGCTATTGTAAAAGCAAGGTAATATGTATAGAAATAGATATTTAATATCCCTCCTGTGGAAGCATCCACCCATCCTGAACTTGTCTGAATGACATTAAATCCAGTTGCCGCTGTTTTGGTGTTAATACCAAAGTAAAATATATTGATAAGAGCTGGAAAATAGAGGATTACATATGTCATTTTGTTTTCTAATAGTTTGTATCTATTGGTAAGAATTAAGAAGAAATGCAAAAGAATGCTATACATTATTCCCCATCCCAGAGAGCTAACTCTGTGCCACATCAAAGCTTCATGATATGTTGTTGCAGATGTGGCAATGCTATAGCTGAAAGCCCATATCCCCAAGGATATGGTCATGAGGAAGAAAATCTGATTTAGCTTACTTTCAACACTTTGTGTAAGAATGTATACCCCAACAAGAATATATGTGGTTGCAGCTGCATAAAAAATAATTGAATATATCTCATTTAATGGTAACTCTCTTAGCATTACATAACGGCCTCCCTTCTAGATATATGGTAAACCCCTCTTAAAGATTAATACATCTAAGTATATAGTAATATTTGTAAATAATAAACATAATTCTTTGAAAAATGTGTATTTTATTGATATTGGAGATATTTAACAAAACTAAAGTTCACGCTATACATATACATTTCTAATAATTGTTAATTTTGTAGTTAATACAAAACACACCAGTTCAATAAATCGTCAACTGGTGTGTTTTGCTTAATTCATATGCTCTTTTTATACTGGTACACTTAACTTAAGTAATATAGATTTCAGGTTATAATCTTGTTAATTAAGCTTCTACTCCAGTGCCGTAAGTCGTGGGTTCTACTCCAGCGCCGTAAGTCGTGGGTCCAATGCTCCCTTTCTGTCGCTTTGAACCTCACCGACTCTGGCCGTCAAATCCAATCCAATCAAGCATCGCTAAACTTGCTTAATTGGGGATTTTTGACATGAGACCTGTCTATGCTTTGAGATGTTGTACTCCTCAAAGCATGTCTAGGGCTTCAACAGGGGTAGTACCAACAGCTCAACTAAGTCATTTAGTGACTTGTTTCGCTGGGTTCTACTCCCAGTCTCTCCTCAACATTCTTTAGCATTTTTACAATTGGAAGATTGTAAGGGCATCTTGATTCGCACAAGCCACATTCAATACAATCCTTTGCGCTGATTTCAAATCCACGGTATCTATCTATAGCCCAATCCTGAAGATTATATCTTGAATAGTATCCCTCAAGTATAAACTGGGTAGGTATATCTATTCCTACGGTACATGGTGCACAATAACCACATCTTCTGCAGAATTCCTCTCCAAGAGTATCTGCTTCCTTCATCAACATGCTTCTTTCATCGTCTGTCAGGGGTCTCATTACATTTCCTGCTCTGGCATTCTCTATTACCTGTTCAACTGAATCCATGCCTGGTATTGCAACGGTAATATCCTTATTCTCCATTATGAACCTAAGTGAAAGTTCCCCTTTTGAGATTGCTCCTCCAGCAAGGGGCTTCATTACAATAACGCCCAGGTTGTTCTCCTTAGCCTTCTTAAAGACTGGTTCTCCCTGCTTTTCAACTGGATTATACGGATACTGAATGGTGCTGAATTCTCCTGTATCTATTGCTATGTCCAAAAGCTCAACACTATGGCTAGTTATCCCGATTTCCTTAATGATTCCCTTTGCCTTGTACTCCTTGATGGCTTTAAGGGCACCGTTTTCTCCCATAACGGTTTCAAGGTCCTCTTTCTTGCTGACGTTATGAAACTGGAAAAGGTCTATGTAGTCAGTTCTTAAATTTTTCAGACTGGTTTCGAATTCTTCAACTACGGCATCATAGGTTTTTGCCATGGACTTGGTTGCAAGAATGAATTTATCTCTTCCAATTCTCTCCAGGGCGATTCCTAAGAGGCTTTCACTTTCCATATAGCCTCTTGCTGTATCAATAAAGTTGATTCCTTGCTTATGTGCTTCCACTAGAAGCTCATATGCAGTTTCTTCATCTACCCTTTGGATTGGTATTCCACCAAATCCAATTGCCGAAACTTCAAAGTTCGTTCTGCCCAATATCCTCTTTTCCATCCTATAATTCACACCCTTCTATTATTCAATCCTGATTTTTAAAGTACGATTATATTATATCACATTGAAAGTTTTCACTGAATAAATGATAGTATTCATTGTCAAAAACTTGAGTATATCCAAAAATCCTAACGTCCTACTAGATATTGCAAGTATGGTGATTCCAATGGTAATATCATTACTGTTTCACCATTTATAGTTGTTTTGTAGGATTCCAAGGATCGGTACATATTGAAGAATTCTGCATCCTTGCTGTATGACAAGTTATAAATCCTGGCTGCTTCTTTCTCGCCCTCAGCCTCGATAGTTTTTGCATCTGCTTTTGCTGTCGCTAGCATTTCTGCTACTTGCCTATCTGTATCAGCAACTATTTTAAGAGCTTCTGCATCACCTTGTGAAAGGTACTCTTGTGCCGTAGATTCACGTTCTGAAATCATTCTCTGATATACCGATTCCTCATTGGAAACTGGAAGATCTACTCTTTTCATTTTAATATCAACAAGTTCAATACCGCTTAGGTTGCGGTCTAGGGTTTCATTAACTTGCACATTTACAATCTCATCAAAACCACCACGGCTATCTTTTTTATCATTAATAATATCTCCGTAGTTCATTTTACCAAGTTCTGTTCTGATGCTTGAATAAACTATATCTCCTAATCTGCTTTCAGCAGCATTTAGAGTCCTTAATGATTCTATCATTTGTTTTGGATCAGTTACTCTCCAAAGACTATAATAGTCAACCATCATCCTCTTTTTATCCAAGGTGTTGATTTCTGCAGGAGGCACATCATAAAACAGAATTTTTTTTGGTAGTGTACCAATAGTTTGTACAAAAGGTATTTTAAATCTAAGCCCTGGTGAATCTTCAACTTTTACGATTTCACCAAATTGACGAACTACCACATACTCATCCATTTTTACTACATATAGATTGCTCTTAACAAACAATCCAAGAAGGATTACTATAACCAGTATTGGAACAATATATGATAGACCTTTTAGAAGATCTTCAGGAGCTTGCCCAGCATCCTGATTTGAAGCTTCTTCTCTTGGCTTAGATGCGTTTAAATCATCAAACAATTTTTTCAGCATTCTCATTAAATCATTCACTATAACTACCTCCTTGTCTTACTTGATCCAGAGGTAAGTATTTTACTGTGCTAGACCCTTGGTTCTCTTGCATTACATATATTTGAACATCTGGTAAAACTTGCTCCAGTGTTTCTATCATAAGACGGTCACTTGTTATATCTTTGTTGTTAACATACTCTGAGTAAATTGCATCAAACTGTGCAACATCTCCACGGGCTTGCTCAATTCTGCTGACCTTAACACCTTCTGCCTCACTAATCAAAGCAGCCTTTTGCCCTTCGGCGGTATTGATTTTTTCATTTTTATAGCGATTAGCTTGGTTTATTTTTGTGATTCTCTCCTCACGAGCTGAAGCGACTTTCTTGAAAGCATCACTAACTTCATCTGTAGGAAGGTCTACATCTTGTAGGTTTACATTTCTAATTGCAATACCAATATCATATGCTTCTACCATTTCAACTAAGCTATCACGTATATCATTCATAATACGAGTACGTCCATCAGTTAATGCATCATCTACAAGTGAACTGCCAATTACCCCTCTTAAGGTAGATGAAGTTGCATTTGATAGGATGTTAACAGGATCCTGGGAATTGTATATAAATGCAATTGGATCTACAACTTGCCATTGTACTTCCAAATCTGCAAGGATAATATTCTCATCCCCTGTGATCATTTTTGACTCTTGTTCCATTACTGTGATTCCATCTGCTCTTTCTTCATAACCCAGGGTCAGGGAAAAAGTCTCTCTTGAAACTTTTTTAACTGTTTGTATAGGGTAAGGTAGCTTAAATCTTAGTCCAGGGGATACTATTTCCGTGCTAGGTTTTCCAAATGTTACAAGCACAGCGTATTCCGTCTGGTCAACGGTGTAAAAACTTGTAGTAGCAAGTACTAGGAGTAACCCTACTAGCAGCACTACAAATGTCACTTTTGCATAGTTTTTTGACATGTAATTCCTCCCTTTGTTTTTTAATATACTTTAGTAGTATAACACTTAATAGACCTATAATGTTCATATTTAAGCAATTACCTTATTTAATAAATAAATATAGAGCAAGCTATAAATTAGCTTGCTCTATATTGCTTAGGATACTGTTATAGTTTTTTTACGATAGATGATTTTAAATAGATACTACCAAATTTATCAACCTTACCATCGATATCATGGCCATTGTATTCTTCATCTAGGATACGAATTCCCTTGGCTTTGGTTCCTCTCTTCAAAATATCCTTCCCAAGTTTTGTATCCACAGTTATGATTACATCATCTCCATTTTGAAGCTCGTTACCAACAGAATCCTTTACTTTAGCGTTTTCAAGACTTAAATCTGTCCAGATATGACCGCACTCTGGGCAGTTATATGATGTACCATCATCGTAACCATATTCACTTCCACATTTAGGACAAGTAAGCATAAAATCCCCCTTTCAATTCTTGTGTTATAAGATTATTATACTTCTTATGACCATCTTTATCAAATATCCAAAAGGATAACACCATTCATTGAAAAGACCCTGCTCCAGATGTTATACCTGGTCAAGGTCATTGTATTCCCACAGTGTATTTCATCTGCACGGACGTAAATTTTCTAGGACTTTTCAACCCCATTACCCCTTACTATTTCAAATGTTTCTGAAGCCAGTTCAATCGTATCGGGATATTTTTCTATTTCCTCAAGTAGTCTGGTAAAAAGTCTGTCTCTGGTTCTCCTTCTCTCCTTGATATCAACTACGTACCGAAGTGAAAATTCTACCCAGTTGTCATCGAATGCCATAAAAGTTTGATGTTCAAGTGTTGCATCTTCTAGCCTGAATTGCCTTCTCATGTTATACCATGCTTCCTTGGCTTGAGTTGATGCTTCTCCAACGACTTCATCCGCAACATCGGTCAATAGTTTTCTGACCAGTTTGGTATCACTTCCAAAATGAATCGGTATATGGATTTCATCCCATACAAACTGGAAATTGGCTGAATAGTTATGTACCGGTGATGTGAAAATAAAGCTGTTGGCAACACGGACGATTCTTCCGTTGTACTGATCTCCATCTACCCAGTCTCCTATTTCCATAAGTGTTGTCCTTAGGATTCCAAGATCAATTACATCTCCTTTGATTCCTCCAAGAAGTACCCTATCGCCCACCTTAAAGAAATCTCCAAATAGAATTGCAAACCAGCCTGCAAAGCTTACAATAACCTCGCGAAGGGCAAAGGTTATTCCTGCTCCAGCCAGACCAAGTGTGGTGTAGAAGCCCTCGAACCTGTCACTGAAGGTAAAAACGAATATTAAGAAGATAATGACATAAATGGTATTCATTACTATTTTCTTTGTAAAATACCATTTGTTCTGTTCCTGCAAGACTGGATAAAAGCGGTTTAGAACTCTCTTTGCAGTTACATACAAAACCATTGCAACTACTACAAAAATTGCAACTTGTGTGTATATTGGGTTTATGGAATCTATAAATTCTCTCATGATACCCTCCTGAATGGCTTTAATCATATGTTTTGTATATACCCATTGGCATGTATTAAGACACTAGAGTTTTCAAATACACCATCTTCTTTGTCCATATCTAAGATATTCCCTGGATTGTTGATCTAAACCTAATCCGTCATAACTATATGGGCGTTCTTCTTCTCGAATTTATTGTCGCTAATAACATCACTTATCATTTTTCCATATGCAATGGAGTTCATCTGGGTTTCAACATGAACACCGCAAAAAACGGTCCTGTAACCTTCAGGATTTCGAGCATACCCCAATGCCAGGTCTTCCATGGTCACATTGTGGACTTTAGCTGCCTCCATGGTACAGAATATGACGGGGACACCGGTGTTCAAGAGAGACTCCATTCCATGTGGATCCTTATAGATGGATGCTTCGGCGTAGGGAGTGCTGTCTCCTCTCTTCAGTGTACCGCCTGCATAGACTATTCTCTTCACATTATGTATCAGATCGGGCCATACCTTAAATGCCAGAGCTGCAGATGAAGGTCCTTCTGTTAAGACCAGTATTACGTCCTGTTGCTCCTTCAGCAGATCCCATTCCTTATCTAGGTGGCTTTCTGGTTGATGAAATGTACCTTTCATGGAAGGCAGACTGTCTCCAGAAATAAATATATTCATACTTATACCTCCCCATCTGTAAAGTGTTCCACTGCCTTTATTAGTTCTTCCACAAAGGCTTGGCGATCTAGATTAAGCACAACCTTACCGTTTAATCGATCTCTGTCTTCATAATCCGCTAGTACTTCCCCTCTTGTGTGTATCCCATTTTTATCAACTTGTAGATAGGCATCTTCAATTGTGAAAATCTCTGGTTTGATCAAGGACAGAACAGCACATGGGTCATGCAGTGGCCATCCCTTGTAGCCCAATGCTGCATGTGTTGCTCCAAAGAAGTCCAGCCAGTTACTTACGATATTGCTGACCTGTGTTCCTATTGCTCGGATTCGGTCTACATCCTCTGGATATATAAGTGCTTTTTCTGTTACATCCAGTCCGGACATTACAACGGGTACACCGGATTCAAATACTATACTGGCAGCTTCTGGATCTACAAGGATGTTAAATTCTGCAGCAGGGGTCCAATTGCCTGTACCAATCCCGCCGCCCATTAGGTAACATGCCTTTATTTTCCCCTTGAGATCTGGTCTATACAGCAACAAGGCAGCTAGATTGGTTTCTGCACCTGTACCGATTATAACAATCTGTTCATCACTTTCTTCTATCACCTTGACCATTAGCTCTACAGCAGAATCTTTACTGAGAATCTTAGATGATGGAGGAAGGTCTGCTCCGTCAAGACCGGTTACTCCATGGAAGTCGCCAGCAGTAATTCCTTCAACTACCAAAGGACCATGAGCTCCTTTTGCTACCGGAGCATCAATTCCGAATAGTGAACATACATTTAGTGCATTTCTTGTTACATTTTCAATATCCTTATTACCTGCCACTGTTGTAACAGCTTTGATATTCAACATTGGAGATGCTGCCGCAATCATCCAGGCTATTGCATCATCGTGCCCTGGATCTCCGTCCAGTATTACTGGAATTCTATCCATTTTTCTATACCTCCTTCTTTGTAGCAAAAAAGGACCTTTCGGTCCAATTTTGTTAAAGTGCCTTTGTTACGGGAACTCCCTTGCTGGGAATAGAAATAGGACATGAAAGTCCATTCCGGCGCCGTAGGTTACGGACCTCTATCTCCCTTTGGTCGATACAGGTCTCGTCAACCCTGACAGGGGTAACTCCTACAATTTGTTTTCGCCCTTTGGGCTTAACAAATTGGGAGTTACTCCCACTCTATCGTCGCTGGTGGTTTATTTGTTATATCATACACTATTCGATTTATGTGTGGTACTTCGTTTACTATCTTTGATGAGATGTCTCCAAGTATCGACCATGGTATCTGTGCAAACTCTGCTGTCATAAAGTCTGTTGTGGTTACTGCTCTTAGTGCCAGTGTGAAGTCGTAGGTTCTTCCATCTCCCATTACTCCAACGCTCTTAAGATTTGTAAGCACTGCAAAGTACTGGTTTAACTCCATGTCCATTCCGACCATTTTTATTTCTCTTCTGAATACATGGTCTGCTTCCTGAAGTATTTTCACCTTTTCTTCCGAAACTTCTCCGATTATTCTTATTGCAAGTCCTGGTCCAGGGAATGGTTGTCTAAATACCAATTCCTTTGGCAATCCCAGTTCAAGTCCCGCTTTTCTTACTTCGTCCTTAAACAGGTCCCTTAGTGGTTCTATTATTTCCTTGAAGTCTACGTAGTCTGGTAGTCCTCCTACATTGTGATGACTCTTAATCACTGCTGAGTCGCCCACTCCGCTCTCTATTACATCCGGATAGATTGTTCCCTGTACTAGATAGTCTACTGTACCGATCTTCTTTGCTTCTTCCTCGAATACCCTGATAAATTCTTCTCCGATTATCTTTCGTTTTGTCTCTGGATCTATTACACCTTTTAGCTTATCGTAGAATCTTTCCTGTGCATTTACTCTTATGAAGTTCAGGTTGTAGTTGTTGGAAAATACTTCTTCAACCTGGTCTCCCTCATCTTTTCTAAGAAGTCCGTGGTCTACAAATATACATGTAAGCTGCTTGCCTACTGCTCTTTCTATCATTACTGCTGCCACTGAGGAGTCCACGCCTCCTGAAAGTGCACAAAGGACCTTCTTGTCCCCTACTTTTTCCTTGATTGCAGCTATTGAGTTTTCGACAAATTCATCCATTTTCCAGTCTCCGCTGCATCCTGCAACGTTAAACAGGAAATTGCTCAATACCTTGTTACCTTCTTCTGAATGCTGAACCTCTGGGTGGAACTGTACTCCGTACAGGTTCTTTTCACTGTATTCAAAGGCTGCTGTTGGGCATGACTCTGTAGTTGCTGTTACATGAAATCCTTCAGCAAGCTTCTCAACATAATCTGTGTGACTCATCCATGTAACAGATTTCTCTTTTACATCCTTGAATATCGGTGAATCGCCTTCTACATTCAGTTTTACTTTTCCGTATTCCCTTGTCTTGGCAGCTTTTACAGAACCGCCTAATGTATATGACATAAGTTGTGCTCCATAGCATATCCCCAGTATTGGAATACCCATATCATAGATTTCCTTACTTATTGACGGGGATTTATCCTCGTATACGCTGTTTGGTCCACCTGTAAAGATGATTCCCTTTGGATCCATCCCCTTGATCTTATCCAGACCTATTGTGTATGGATGTACCTCGCAATATACGTTCAAGTCTCTTACTCTTCTTGCTATCAGCTGGTTGTACTGACCACCGAAGTCAAGTACCAGTACCATTTCCCTTTCCATTGACATTCCTCCCACTTATTTGATTTCCAGTAAATCCTTCATGGCATTCTCAATGAATATATCCTCAAGACCCCATGTTTCCTTAAGCTCTCTGTACTCCTTCACCTTCTCTTCTCTGAAGATTGGGTGCTTTTTTATTGCCCTTATCATTATGTTCTTTGGAGTGTGCTCCATGTCTATAAACTCCAACAGCTGAACCTGATACCCCAGTATCTCCAGGACGGATCCTCTGATGCTGTCTGTTACAAGGGAGCTTAGTCTCTCTCTGATGATGCCGTGCTTGAGCATTGCAGAAAGATTATTATTCTTGATTTTATCATAAAGCTCATGCTGACAACAAGGTACTGACAAAATTACTTTTGCTCCCCACCTTACTGCTTTCTCAAGAGCAACATCTGTAGCTGTATCACAGGCATGAAGAGTTACAACCATATCGATGTCCTCTCCCGAGCTGTGATCCTTGATATCTCCACATATAAACTGCAGTCCTTCATAATTGAGTTCTTCTGTGGTTCGGTTGCAAAGGTCTATTACATCCTGCTTAAGATCAAGTCCTGTGATTTTTACCTTCTTATTCTTTATTTTTACAAGGTAGTGATGAAGTGCAAATGTCAGGTAGCTTTTTCCACACCCAAAATCGATTATCCTTATCTCATCCTGGCCCATCAGTGGCTCCATTGAGGCATCAACCAACTCCAGGAATTTATTTATCTGCCTGAATTTATTGTACTTCTGCTTAAAGACTTTTCCCTTCCCATCCATTACTCCAAGATGAATCAGAAAGTCCACTGGTTCTCCCTCGCTGATAACATACTGTTTTTTTCTGTTATGGCTACTTACAACCTTTGAGATGTTGTCCATGTTGCCAATTATTTTCTGCTTGCCTTTTTTACTCGTCAGTATCTGGTATTCACCGATTGATGTCTTCATCACAGCTTGTCTGAAATCATTCTGGATCAACTCCAGCAACCTATCAAGAGCTTCTTCCTTTTCAAGGTTTTCATGGAGTGCCTTGTTGTCAATATGGCTCTCAAACTGATACATGATTCTATCCTTAATTGTAACCGGACTCACGATGACCTTGCTCGCCAATGAATCATCCCTTGTCCTTCTGTTGCTTAAAACAGCCTTTGATAGCTTGTCTTCAATTATGAGTTTTTTCAGCAGTTCTCTTGTCTCCATCATATTCTCCTCAATGCATCATCAAGTACTTCTCCTATGCTATCCCTGAATATCAGGGTTGCTCTGTTATCATAGCCTGTTGATGTCTTATTGATCAGGACCAGTTCTTTTCCTCTGAAGTACTCCACAAGTCCTGCTGCAGGATATACATTCAAGGATGTACCTCCTACAATTAGCACCTGGGCTTTCCTGATATAATCCATTGCCTTGTCCATTACCCTCATATCCAGGCCTTCCTCATATAATACAACATCGGGGCGTACAATTCCACCGCATTTATCACATGTGGGGATTGACTCGGACTCTTGAATCTTATCTACCGGGTACTCCGCTCCGCAGGATAGACAATAGTTTCTGTGGACTGAACCGTGTATCTCAAGTACGTTTCTTGATCCCCCCAACTGATGTAGCCCGTCGATATTTTGGGTTATGACTGCCTTTAGCTTTCCCAACTCCTCCAGTTTTCCCAGAGCCAGGTGTGCCTTGTTTGGCTTTGCGTTCGGGTGGAGCATATTATCCCTATAATAGTTGAAAAACTCCTTCTGATGGTCTCTGAAGAAGGAGTGACTTAGGAGATATTCCGGAGGATATCCGTATTTGTTTTTTGTTGAATATATTCCACTTTCACTTCTGAAATCTGGTATATTGCTTTCTGTTGAGACTCCCGCTCCTCCAAAAAAAACTATATTGTCGCTTTCCATTATTATCTTGCTCAATTTTTCAATAGACATGGTTATCCCCCTTAATCCACTGACTCTTCCTCTGTCTTGATCACAAAAATAAAATAGTAGTACTTAAACAGATCTATCATAATCAGCATTGCTTTAAGATATATTTTATCCACCATAAATACACTCAGCCATATCATTGAAGATGATAAAGTCATCAGGTATATTTTTGTTTTTCTGGTCATGGACCTGTTCTTTTCAAAACTCTCCAGATTATCCTTGTATAGTTTTGTTCCCTTCAGCCACGTATCGAACCTGTCGGATCCCTTTGCAAAAAAGTATGAACCCAGCAAAAGAAAAGGCGTAGTGGGAAGTACAGGTAACACTGCCCCTATTGCCCCGATTGAGACTGAAAGAAAACCTAATGCTATAAATACAGCTTTCATGGTTTTCTCCTCTTGTTACAGATTTTTCTATTCATATTAATATATTACTTTTATCCATTTTATTCAATACCTTTTCGAAATACTCACAGTTCTTAAACTGATGTTATCTCTATGCATCTCCAAGTCCCTTAATGTTCTCCATATGGAATTCCCATATTCAGTCATATTTTCTAGATCCATATCATATACATATATACGGAGTTCCTCTCTTATCGTTGAAAGGACATCATACATTGCATCAAGATTGTTTCCGTGGTATCCTTCCAGGTCCAGCTTCTTTTTAAAGTAGTCGTGAAAATCCTTGTCCTTCATTTTTTTTGCATCTAGCAATACAGTTTTCATCATTCATCCCCCTAGTAAAGCTGCTCAAATGATTCGTAATGATCCTCAGTATAGAATATCAGACCATCATTTGAATAGACAAGTCTTTCGGCACCTCGGTATCCACCCTCGTAGTTTACATCTGCTTCGTAATACTGTCTGCCATCTGCTTCAGGTAGTAGTTTCTCCCTGTTGCCAAACCTGTTGCCTCCGATGCTCATCCTGTCAGTTACTTCCCAGAGATTACCTTCCTGTGCGTCCCATCCAAGGTCCATTGCATCTTCCTTGGTGATATAGTTGTTGGGCAGTCTTTCATATGTGTGTAAATAGAGAGCTACATCCTCGGGTGATGTGTAATAGCCATCCTCATCTATCTCCTGAACTACCTCTTCTCCATCTTCAACCAGTGGAGGTTCAGCTTCGTCCACTACAACATCCGTGCCTGTACATGCCGCTAATCCCAATAGAAGTAAGGCCACAACAAGGGTTATAATGGTCATTTTTGTAAATTGTCTCATGTTTTTTGTCCTCCTTTAAGTACTAGTCTTAAGATACCCTAATATTGTCTGGAGATTCAATATGTGTTAATATTGAATGATTGAAATGGAGTTGATTTTACCTATGAAATATTCAAATATGATACAAGGGATCTTCCTTAAGCGTCCCAACAGATTCATTTCCCACGTCATGGTAAATGGCAGTGAGGAGATAGCCCATGTTAAAAACACCGGCAGATGCAGGGAACTACTACTTCCGGGAGCAAGGGTCATCCTTCAGGACCACGGCCTCGATACCAAAAGAAAGACAAGATACTCCCTAATATCCGTTTACAAGGAGGAAATGCTTGTTAACATGGACTCCCAGGTTCCCAACAGGGTTGTTATGGATGCCCTGATGGATGGTAAAATCCAGGGACTTGGAACTCCTGAGCTAATCAAGGGAGAGCAAAGGTTTGGAGATTCCCGCTTTGATGTGTACTACAGGGATGTTGACAGAGAGGGCTTTATTGAAATCAAGGGGGTCACCTTGGAAATGGATGGTTTGTCCAAATTCCCTGATGCTCCAACAATTCGGGGAACAAAGCATATCATGGAAATGATCCGTGCTGTTGAAGATGGCTATGAGGGAAACATATTATTTCTTATCCAGATGAAGGGCCCTGAAACCTTCACACCAAACAGGACTATGGACCCTGAATTTGGTCAGGCTCTCGACCTGGCAGTAAACAAGGGTGTACGTGTTCACGTTTATGACAGCATCGTCACCTTTGACTCGATTCAAATAGGCTCAAAAATACAATACAGGGAACAGGTCTTATAGCCTGTTCCCTGATTTATTTATCCTTACTTAATTTTTGCTTAACTGTATTCCTGTTTCTTCTCCATTAAGATCCTGCTTTTCAAATTCTGCGTCTTCTACATGCTGGATGTCAGTTGCCAGTGTCTCTGACTTTATGAATTCGCCGTATTGTGATACCGCTTCCTTGATTGCATCACTTCCGTCGTACTTGATTGTTATGGTATCCAGTATTTCGTAGCCGTTCGCTTTTCTCATCTGCTGGACCTTTGATACAAACTCTCTTGCAAATCCTTCGTTCAAGAGTTCCGGTGTAAGAGTTGTGTCCAGGATTACAAACAGGTTGTTCTCCATAACCACATTGAAGCCTTCCTTGGATGATATTGATGTCTGAACAAGGTCATTGTTTATCTCAAATTCTTCTCCATCCAGGTTCATATGGAGGTTCTCGCCATTTTCAAGCTTTACTACAGCAGCTGCTGCATCGAGCTCGGAAAGCGCCTTGCCAAATGCCTTGATCTTTGATCCAAGGATTGGTCCTGCAACCTTGAAGTTAGGCTTAAGTGAGAAGTTCATAAACTGTGAAAGATCCTTCTCAAACAAGACTTCCTTAACGTTAAGCTCTTCCTTTATCAATGGAATCAAATCAGACAGCTTTGATTCATATTTACCGTCAATTACAACCTCGTTAAGTGGTTGTCTTACCTTGATTCTAACGTTCTCTCTAGATGCCCTTCCAAGAGTTACAAGGTTTCTGACAAGGTCCATCTTCTCCTCAAGCTCTTTGTTTATTAGCTCTGGCTTTGATTCTGGGTAGAGGTCAAGGTGAACTGATTCCTTGCCTGTTAGGTTTTTGTATAGCTCCTCTGATATGAATGGTACAAATGGTGCAATTAGCTTGCATACATCTACCAGTATTTCATAGGTTGTATTGTATACTGCCTTTTTGTCATCATCCATCTCTGTTGACCAGAATCTTCTTCTATTTCTTCTGATATACCAGTTGGACAGGTCTTCTATTACAAATTCCTGGATTGCCCTTACTACTCTGGTAAGCTCAAACTCATCCATGTTTTCCTTGGACTGGGCTATCAGTGTATTGAATTTTGATAGAATCCATCTGTCAATTTGTGGTCTTTCCTCGTAAGGTACAAAGAATTCTTCAGGATCTATCTCATCTGTATTTGCATACATTGAGAAGAAGTTGTACACGTTTCTTATACTTCTGAAGAACTTGGATTCAACCTCTTTAAGTCCGTCTTCATCAAACTTTGTTGGTGTCCATGGTGGTGATACATATATCAGGTACCATCTAAGAACATCTGCTCCGTAGTCGTCGAACAATCTGAACGGATCTACTGTATTTCCTCTTGTCTTGGACATTTTCTTTCCGGTTTTGTCCAGTACCAGGTCATTTACAAGAACGTTCTTATATGGTGATACTCCTTTTACAAATGTTGAAATTGCTATTAGGGAGTAGAACCAACCTCTTGTCTGGTCTATTCCTTCACAGATAAAGTCTGCTGGGAAGAGTTTGTCGAAATTTTCCTTGTTCTCGAATGGATAGTGGTGCTGTGCAAATGGCATTGCTCCACTGTCAAACCAGCAGTCGATTACTTCTTTTTCCCTGGTCATGGTTCCGTTACATTCAGGGCAATTGAAGTGGATATCGTCAACGTATGGTCTGTGAAGATCGATGTCCATTGTCACATCTTCCTCGATTGCTCTGTCAATCAGTTCCTGTCTCGATCCTACACTTTCAAGGTGTCCGCAGTCATCACATCTCCATATTGGAAATGGTGTACCCCAGTATCTGTTTCTTGATATGGCCCAGTCGTTTACATTCTCCAGCCAGTTGCCAAATCTCTTTTCGCCTACAAAATCAGGGAACCAGTTTACACTGTTGTTGTTCTCAACGAGCTTGTCCTTCAACTTTGTCATCTCTATATACCATGATGGCTTTGCGTAGTATAGAAGTGGCGTGCTACATCTCCAGCAATGTGGATAATTGTGCAGCATTTTTTCTTTCTTGAAGAGCTTGTCATTGTCCTTTAGCCAGTGAATTATATCGTGGTCTGCATCCATTACAAACGTACCAGCCCAAGGGGTTTCTGTGAACTTGCCTTCCTCTGATACTGGATTTACTACAGGAAGATTATACTTCAAACCTGTGTTGTAGTCATCTTCACCAAATGCTGGTGCTGAATGGACGATTCCAGTTCCGTCTTCTATTGTTACATAATCTCCAACAGTTACATAGAACGCCTTTCCCTTGACATCTATATATGGAATAAGCTGCTCGTACTCCATGTACTCCATATCCTTGCCTGTCATCTCCTGAAGAATCTCATAGTCTTCCCCAAGTACTTTATCTCCCAATTCCTTTGCAAGGTAGTATACTTTGTCGTCTTTTTTTGCCTTTATATATGTTATGTCAGGATTTACTGTTACGCAAACGTTGGATGGCAGTGTCCAAGGTGTCGTTGTCCATGCAAGGATATACTCATCCTTGTCCTTTACCTTGAACTCGACTATTACAGTCTCTGTCTTTATTTCTTCATAACCAAGGGCAACCTCGTGGGATGCCAGTCCAGTACCGCATCTTGAGCAGTATGGAAGTATCTTGTGGCCTTCGTAGATGTAACCTTCCTTGAAGAACTTGTCCAGTATCCACCAGACTGATTCAATGTAGTTGTTGTCCAAGGTGATGTATGGGTCATCCAGGTCAATCAGATAGGCCATTCTTTCTGTCATTTCCCTCCAAAGCTTTTCGTAGGTAAATACAGATTCACGACATGCTGTGTTGAATTCTTCCATTCCAAAATTTTCAATATCCTGCTTGTTCTTAAGGTTAAGCTTCTTTTCTACCTCAATTTCAACAGGCAGGCCATGTGTATCCCATCCTGCTTTTCTTTTTACCTGATATCCCTGCATTGTCTTGTATCTGCAGGTTAAGTCCTTCAATGTCCTGGCCATTACGTGGTGAATTCCAGGTTTGCCGTTTGCAGTGGGAGGTCCTTCGTAGAAAACGTAAGGGTTTTCCGGATCTCTTGATTCCACTGATTTGTGCAGAAGGTCAATTTCTTTCCAGTATTCTGATATGGATTTCTCCCTATCCTTTACTGGTTCATTTGATAATTCATTAAACCTTTTCACTGATCATCTCTCCTTTTTAAAATAAAAAATCCCCAAGTCAAAGACTTAGGGACGAAAATTCCGCGGTACCACCCAAATTACAGGATAAATCCTGTCACTCCATTTAAGTATAACGTCTTCACGTAACGCCTTACTTTTCAGACGTTATGCTCACAGGTGATTTTCATCAATCTTTCCATGGCGACATTCCACCCTACTGCCACCTCTCTAAAATGGTCCCGACTGATTACTGTCCTGATCACTGCATTTATATGTTTACACTTGTCTAATAATATATAGGATTTACAGTCTTTTGTCAAGATGTTGTTTGTTCATCCTGCAGCTGTCTAAGCTTGTAAATCTCAGTATCCGTATCAAGTTCTATCATGCTGTTTGTTATATATTCATCCTTCTTTATATCAACCCTTGCTCTTGCATTTCTATTTATAAGACCTATTGGCACAAGGTCCTCTTTTTTAGCGACATTGTACTCTTCTATGCTTCCATATACGGTCTCTTCACCTATGCCATCAAAGTACTCACCTTTTTTGATATCCTTCTTTGCCATTGTAATCACCTCGGCCACCGGTCTGTCCATCATTGGGACTATTGATGGTTCCCTGTATATGTGAGCCTTTGCAATTGTTATTGGCGTTTCAAGACTTGTCAGGTGGTATGGTCTGAACAGGACATAGTTTGGACCATCGCCCATCTTCAGGAACTTCATTTCGTGATGAACCTGTGGAAGGTCTGTCGTTACTATTGCATACACTCCAGGTGCTGCTCCAAATGCAAAATCCACTATTCCATATCTGTTTAGTATTCCACCTTCACTTTTCAGACTGTAAACCTTTGGCAACTGATCCACTGTCGTGTCTGGACCATGACCGCCCCTTACATCAGGTACAAATCCAGAGGCATTAGCCATTGCAGCCATTTCGACCATGGTGTTTGTTCCATCTATGAATGAGGCCAGTCTCAAGGGCTTAAGACCTGATTTTTCTGCCTTTACACGAACCATTTGCGGGGTTACGTGATGATCCAGCGGGTTATTTTTCCCTTTTCCAAGGGCAAGTACCTTGAATCCCGTTGAAACAGCAAAATCATACAGCTCCATTACAGCTCCGGGCTCATCTCCGGCTGAACCGGTGTAGACTACGCCTTCCTGCTTGGCCAGCCTGTTAAGGTAAGGTCCAACTACAACATCTGCCTCGACATTTAGCATAACGATATCCTTGCCTTCCAGTATTGAGGTTGTTGCGATTCTCGCTCCTGTATCGGGAACTCCTGTCGCATCGACAATAACATCTGTCATGCCGGCTCTTACTGCCATATCCCACAGGTCTGTAGCTACAAACTTTCCGGCTCTTACTGCATTGTCTATATCAGTTGTGTTCCTCGCTATTACAATATCTGATTTGTGGATTCCAGCAATTGTAAATGCATCCACACTATCCTGGATTTTATTGCTTACCACCACAGACGGTGTCATGCCATCAACTCGTGTAAGTTGACTTACAAGCCCTTTTCCCATTAGTCCTGCTCCTACGAGGCAAACCTTAATGGGATTGTTACTCTCCTCCAACTCACCCAGCTTATTTCTTAATCCAAACATCTTATCCTCCCGAATTACATAATTTTAATCTCTTGTTGCACCATAGCTATTTTATCATATTTAAGATTCTATTTCACAATAAGTTTATGCATCCCAATTACAGGGATCCTGCTGAAAGTCCTGCCAGATAACCGCTTGACCATGCCCATTGGAGATTGTATCCTCCACAGTCACCATCCACATCAAGTATTTCCCCTGCAAAGAACAGTCCCTTTACCAGTTTTGATTCCATTGTATCTGGATTGATATCCTTTGTCATTATTCCACCTGCAGTTGTCTGTGCCTGTCCCCAGCCTTTGTTGCCGATAACAGGGAACTCCCAGCTCGTAAGGATTTCTGCAAGCGCTTCAATCTCTCTGTTTTCGAGACTTCCAACCACTTTGTTCTTGTCCAGGTCAAGCTCCTTTAAAATTGGAAGTATCAATCTTTTGTTTATCAGTCCAACTAGGCCAAAGTCCAATGTACGTTCAGGAAAATTCTTAAATCTCTCCTTCAGATATGAAAACACTTCTTCCTTTGTCTTTCCACTAATGATTGAAATCCTTACCCTTGTATCTATTCCTTTTTCCTGGGCTCTGATTGCCTCCCTGCTAATTTGAAGTACAGGTGGCCCGGATATTCCGTAATCTGTAAAAAGAACATCTCCGAAGTCTTCCTTTGTCCGTTTCCCATCGATATACAAAACAACCCTTCCAACAAATTTCACTCCGTTTATCTGCTTGAATATGTCACCTTTTAGCTTTAGCTGCACAAGGGCAGGCGTGGTCTCGACTGTACCATGACCCAGAGGCTTCACAAGGCCATATCCATTGCCGTCGGAACCACTTACGGGCATTGCCCTCCCTCCAGTGGTAACTATTACCCTGTCGCCCCGTATGGACTTTCCTTCTTTTAGTTTTACTAAAAAATCCTTTTCCTTCTTTATCTCCACTACATACGAATCTGTAAGCACTTCTATACCTACTTTTTCCATTTCGTATCTCAGCACATCCAGTACCGATGAGCTTTGAAATGAAAGGGGAAATATTTTTCCGTCCCCTTCCGATGCAGGAACGATTCCGATCTTTTCAAAGAATTCAACGGTCTGGTCACGATTGAACTTTTCCATCACCTTTTCTATAAACAAGTGGTCTTCTCCATAGAGAAAATCCAGCTTCATATTCTCATTGGTATAATTGCATCTGCCGTTACCTGTTGCAAGCAGTTTCTTTCCTACCCTGTCGTTTCTTTCAAGCAGGACAACCTTTGCACCAGTGTATGCACAGTTTATTGCAGCCATCATTCCTGAGGCTCCTCCTCCAATTACCGCTACCTTCAAGCTCATAATATCCCTTCTTCCAAAAATAATTAAAGACTATGATATAGATTATACCATAGTCTCAATTAATCTTAAATTTTATCTATTCTAAGCTGTTTTCTTCATGTTAAGCACTGCATTCAGGATGATTCCCACAAGTGCTGCAAAGCTCAGTCCTGTTATGCTTACAGTTTCATTTATTGGTATTCCAATTGTCATGCCAGTCATTGCTGAAAGCTGTGTGCTGAATAATCCAAGTACAATGATTGTTCCCATTACCACTATGTTTTTTCCGTTTATTTTAACGTCGTTATTTTTGATTGTCTTAACACCAATCAGTGCTATCATGCTGAACAGCATCAAGCTGATTCCACCCATTACTGATGTTGGTATTGAGCTAAGTACTGCTCCGATTTTTGCTACGAATGCCAATACTACTGCAAACATTGCTGCAAGTCTTAGGATTGATGGGTCGTAGTTCTTGGTTATTGCAAGTACTCCTGTGTTTTCACCGTATGTTGTATTTGCCGGTCCACCTATCAATGCTGCAAATGTTGTTGCAAGGCCGTCTCCAAGAAGTGTTCTGTTTAATCCTGGATCCTTTATGAAGTCTTTTCCAACAACTTGTCCGTTTGTAGTTATATCACCAAGATGCTCCATGAATACTGCAAGTATAACTGGTGCTATTATTGCAATTGCGCCTATGTCAAACTTTGGGAATGTGAACTCTGGTATTGCTACAAGGCTTGCATTTCCTACTATTGATGTATCTACAAGTCCTACGCTGTATGCCACTGCATATCCTGTTACTACTGCAAGAAGTATTGATAACTGCTTGATAAACCCTTTTCCAAGAAAGTTTATTCCAAGGGCAACGCCCAGTGTTATTGCAGCTACCATAAAGTGACTTGAAGCCATTCCGTATGCTACCGGTACCAGGTTAAGTCCAATTACAATAATCATTGGTCCTATTACCTGAGGTGCAAGGAGTTTTTGTACTCTTTCCACACCAATTGACTTGATCAGGAAAGACATCAGCACATAAATTAATCCGGCTACAACAATACCCCCTTGGGCATAAGCCAGATCTCCATTATATAACTCTTTAACTGTAAGTATTACCGGGATGAAAGCGAATGATGAGCCTAGGAATACAGGTACTTTACCCTTTGTGCAGGTGTGGAAAATCAGTGTACCTATTCCAGCGGATAGTAGTGCTATTGATGGGTTCAAACCTGTGATCATTGGTACGAGAACCGTTGCACCGAACATTGCGATTAGATGTTGTAAAGCTAAAACTGACTTTCTTGCTCCGGCCACTATTGACACGGGAGTAGAAACTGAACCTTTAATTACGTTTTCAGTCATGTTATTCTCTCCTTTCCAGCCTCTCAGGACTGATTTAAAGTATTTTTTTCTTACTTCTCAAAAGTATATCATTGGTTTGGTTGAATTTCAAGATGTTTTTACTGAAATATTGTGCATCTTATTGAACGATTTATGTGAAAAACATCCTGAAAGTATCCATTTAAGTCATTGTTCTACTTCAACCATTCCAATTTTTCATTGTTGATTTTTTTTCTGAATTCCATTGATCCATACTTCTCCAGAATATCATTCTTATACCCGGAATCCTCATAATACTTTTCGATATCCTTCTTGTCCATGGGCAGGCTGAATGGGCAGGAGGCTACGCAAATACCGCAATCCGTACCAAATTCCATCCATTTCCCAAAGCATGCCCCCTGATTGGTCTGCCACCTTTCGACTCCATCAATTTCAATTGGCGGTTCCTTTGAGATGGCTTTTGATGGACACAGCAGTGCACACCTTCCACAGGCTTCACAAAATTCCTTGATTTTAAGGGGTGACCTTCTATCTGCAACCAGTGGCATATCAGTGGTAACCGCACCCAATCTTATCCTTGAGCCGTATTCAGGAGTCACCAAAAGACCATGTCTTCCTATGTCCCCAAGTCCTGCGGCCCTTGCTGCAAGTGGCATCACCATCAAGTAGTTGCCGTCCATATTATTTCTTGCCCTATAGCCCATTGATTTTATGTAATATAGAAGAATCATTCCAATAATTGCAGCATCAACATAACCCTTTGTTACCTCTATGCTCTGGGAAAGTACAGGAGCTGTGTTTATGTAGTCTCGATCCGTTTCCACTGCGAACACAAATGTATACGGCAAATCCGGTTCAACTCTGTCACCATAAACCTGATCTGTCCTTCCTCTGTGGGTATAGTAATAGCTTTCATCCAGCAATGCAACCCCTGTAAGCTTTGCACCATAAAATGAAGCCAAGCCTTTTAGCTTTTCTGTAAATTCTTCAGGTAGGGCATCCACCCTTTTTTCGGCTGAGTCTGGGCCATCCACCAAACCCCTGATGTCGGACAAGAAACCGAATGCTGCATCCACCATTGGAGAATTTAAGGGGTGGAAGAATTTGGTTGTATTTCCATTCATATCAGGCATTGCTCTTATCGCGTCATCGATCTCTTTTTTTTCTGGATTCCTCTTGTAGTAGTCCTTGTATTCCTCAGTACCCTCAACTCTTGTTACTCTTGAGAACATTATATCTCTCTCATCTATCCTTGCCATTTTTCTCATCCTCTCTACCAATTGCATGTATTGTATGAGTCATTTTTAGTCTGCTTTTCTAAATTACATCATTCCCCATTATATCATTCCCCGATGATTTTGCACAAAAAAAAGACCCTGTTGAATAATCAACAGAATCTTTACTAAGTATATATAGACTGGCAACTTCCTACTCTCCCAGATCGTTTCCAACCAAGTACCATCGGCGTTAAGAGGCTTAACTTCTGTGTTCGGT
>NZ_JBMEMN010000007.1:0-82568 GCF_049310905.1 Gudongella sp. DL1XJH-153 | reverse complement strand
TTGCTCTGTTTCTCTCTTCTCTGGAATACATAGACACCCTCCTAGACTATTTGTCCAAGATTTTGTCCGCATCCCCAATCTTTGATTTTGATATATTTCATTGATAGGGTAGCTGAGGCTTGCCGAAGAATCTTGTTCCCCAAGAGCTCGACCCAAACGTCATCCTGACCGAAGCCGAAGGATCTCGTTTCTTGTCACAATTCATGCCAGGCAATTGGCATTGACAAATGACTTGAATGCATCCTTTTATAGTCAGAAAATTATATAATATATGATGAAGTAATATTGTATTAATTCGACTGAGAAATGTGAGCCAGTAAAAATAATCTATAAGGGGGAGTAAGGGGTGGACAAGAAAATTTTGTGTTGGCTATTAACATTTACAATGGTTTTCTCAATGTTTGGGGGAGTTGGCCAAGTAGCATTTGGAGAGTCATTTACGGATGTAGACAACCATTGGGCAAAAACAGATATCGAAGAATGGACGGAGAAAGATTTAATTAGCGGATATGGTGATGGCACATTCAAGCCCAACGATAATATCACCAGAGCTGAATTTATTACATTGGTCAACAATGTAATAAATATTCAGATTGAGGAAGAAATTTCTTTTAGCGATGTAGAAGAAAGTGATTGGTATTACAAAGATTTGAAAAGGGCAATATACGGAGAATACATAACAGGCTACGAAGATAATACTTTTAGGGCAAATGAGAAGATTACAAGACAGGAAGTTGCTGTAATACTTCAAAATTTAGCACAACTCGAAGCAACTGACGAAGATAGTTTGGGGAGATTTACTGATACGGAAGATACACCTGACTGGAGTCGAGCTTCACTTATGCTTGCAGTGCAGAGAGGCTACTTGTCAGGATATGAAGATAATACATTGAAAGCCTCAGACTATATAACAAGGGCAGAATCAGTCAAGGTCTTAAATAACTTATTTGGAACTATTTACAATGAATCTGGAACATACGGACCAAGTGTAGATGAAGATGTATTACAAGTAACTGGAAATGTTACCGTTTCAGCTGAGGATGTAACCCTTCAAAACATCATAATAGACGGGGACCTATACCTGGCAGAAGGAATAGGAGAAGGAGATGTAACCTTAGACAACATTACAGTTACAGGAGAAACCATAGTAAAGGGTGGGGGAGATAACTCAATAATAATAAAAAACTCATCTCTTGCAAATCTGCTAATAATAAAAAAAGATGGAAAAATAAGAATTATTGCACAAGGTAATACAACTATAAATAAAACATACCTTTATTCATCAGCTAGATTGCAAGTGGAAAGACTAAATTCCAACAGCTTTGGAGATGTAGAAGTAATAAGAGTGACTCCAGGAGAAAGCCTAGAATTTGAAGGTAGCTTCGATAAAATCGACGTTAAGGCACCCGCTGATATAGAAATAACTGGCAATAGCAAAATTGAAGAATTAAACATCCATAAAGATCTGGAAAATGTGAACATATTAGTGTCAGCAGATTCCAGGGTTGAAAAACTATATGTAGATTCAGAAATTGAAGTTGTTAATAAAGGCATCATACTAGAGGCACTGGGAGATTTCGCTAAAGATTCAAACTACGATGTCAAACTTCCAGTGAACTTGCAGCCTAGAAGAGATTCTAGAACTTCATCCTCTACAGAACCTTCAACACCTTCTGTATCTAAATACAGTCTAACATTAAATGTTGCTCCAACTGGAGCTGGAACAACGAGAGGTGCCGGGAGCTATGAAGAAGGCACAAAGATTACAATAACTGCAACTGCCAATGGCGGTTATGAATTTGTAGAATGGAAAGATGGTGAGAATCAAATAACTACATCCTCAGCACTTTCATATACTACGACTTCTGAAAACAAGACTTTTACAGCCTATTTTGAATCAACTGGCGAACCTAATTACAGTTTAGATTTAGTAGTTACTCCAACCGGATCTGGAACAACGAGTGGTTCTGGAAACTATGAAGAAGGCACAGAAGTTACAATAACTGCAACTGCCAATGATGGTTATGAATTTGTGGAATGGAAAGATGGTGAGAATCAAATAACTACATCCTCAGCACTTTCATATACCACGACTTCTGAAAATAAGACTTTTACAGCCTATTTCGAATCAACTGGAGAATTTGCTGGAGGTTCAGGTACAGAATCTAATCCTTTTCAGGTAGCAACGGCTGAACAGCTTAATAATGTTAGAAATTATCTTGACAAACATTTCATCCAGGTGGAAGATATTGACCTGACTGATAAGGAATGGGAGCCCATCGGAGAGTTTTCAAGCGGAGGTCAGTTCGTAGGATCATACGATGGAAATAATAAAACTATTAATCATCTAACCATTGTTCCTGATGCGAGTGATCAATATGTAGGCTTGTTTGGTGTAATCGGATATGACTGGGAAGCTGAGATATATGCACAGCTATCCAATATAAACTTGGAAAATGTTATAATTAGAGGCACTGAGCTTCACTCAGTTGGGTCTCTTGTGGGAAGAGCTGATAATAATACAACCATTGATAACTGTTCTGCATTCGGAGAAATTATCGCTTTGGATCAGCGGGGATATGCAATTGGAGGGTTGGTTGGCGTCAACTATGCAACTCTTTCCAATAGTGAAGCTAGTGTTAAGATATACGTTTCGCCTACTGGTACAGGTAATAAAGCAGGAGGCTTAGCTGGTCATAATGGTGGACATATTAATAACTCTTTTGCCACAGGTGATGTTACGGGTAATGAATATGTCGGGGGTTTGTTAGGTTGGCACTCAAACAATCCACTAACAAACAGCTACAGCACAGGAAGTGTTACAGGGGATGAATCAGTGGGTGGTTTGATTGGACTAGCATGGGGAATTACTGAAAGATGCTTTAGTAGCGGTAATGTTAATGGAAATACCTATGTTGGAGGATTGATTGGTAGCTTACCGGGTTATGTACGAAATGTATACGCTTCCGGTTCGGTAACCGGTGGCAACACTGTGGGAGGTTTGGTTGGTTTCTACAGTGGTGGAGGTAGCCCTGCTGAAATTACCAATGCATATGCCTATGGAAAAGTAAGCGGGTCAGCTTACACTGGAGGCTTGGTAGGTGCAATCTGGGAAAGTAGCCCATCGGCACCTATAACATCCAGCTACTGGGATACAGAAACCACAGGAAGGTTAAATTCCGTAGGTGGCACAGGGTATGTAACCAGTGCTATGATTAAAGAAATTAACAGCGTTCCTATTTATGTAGACTGGGATTTTGCTAATATCTGGACCATGAAAGAGGGACAAAGCTATCCCTACTTCAGGTGGCAAAATGATCAAAATATTCCGTATCCACCATCTCCGTTCGACGGAGGCTCTGGAACTCTTTTGAACCCATATCAAGTGGCCAATGCCCAACAATTGGACGTAGTCAGAAATTACCTCGACAAACATTTCATTCAAACAGCAAATATTGATCTAGACCTTGATCCCTGGAACACCGGAAAAGGTTGGGTGCCGATTAGTGGATTTGAAGGCTCCTATGACGGCAATGAAAAAACCATCAGCAACATCATGATTAACAGGCCCACTGAGAATAATGTGGGACTATTCGACACTTTATTATCCACTGTCCTGATCCAAGATCTTGCTCTGGTGAATGCTAATATTTCAGGTAACACCAGAGTCGGTACAGTAGCAGGAGAGATCGATGGCGGTACCCTGCGCAACATCAGCGCATCAGGAACTGTAAGCGCAGAGTCAACTTATGTGGGAGGATTGGTTGGAAATTTGCAAGGTGGCTTGGTTGAACAGTGCAATTCAACTGTTGATGTTTCTGGATTCGAATGGGTGGGCGGTTTGGTAGGATCCTCTCCAAATGCTACTATTAGAAAATCCAGTGCCTCGGGTATCGTAAATGGAACTGGCAGGTATGTGGGTGGCCTTTTAGGGACGGGAACTAACGCTACCATTAGTGAATCTTATGCAACAGGCGATGTTACAGGAAATATAAGCTTCGTAGGAGGGTTGATAGGCTCATTCGAGGGCGTATTAGAAGACAGTTATGCAACAGGAGAGGTAAGAGGTCCTGTTTGGGTAGGTGGTTTGGTTGGTGATTTCAGTACAGGTACCATAAAAACTTCTTATGCCTCAGGCAGTGTAATTGGAATAGAGCCAGGAACAAGAAATGCAATTGGAGGCCTGGTGGGGAATTCGCAATTAGATACATTAATTGAAGATTCATACGCTACAGGATCCGTCACAGGCAATAAATTTATTGGGGGATTGATCGGGACAAATAACGGGAATATCAATAATGCCTACGCTATTGGACAAGTATCCGGGAGTCAAGACACAGGCGGCTTAGTGGGTGCAAATAGAGACGGTGTCCTTATCAACAATTCATTCTGGAACAAAGACACCACCAACCAGACTATTTCTAGCGGAAGTGATTCTGCTAATGGGAAAACAACTGATGAGATGATCCAACAAATAACATTTTTTGGGTGGGACTTCAAAGATATTTGGAATATAAAAGAAGGTACTTATCCATATTTCCAGTGGCAGACCGAGTCAACTATTCCATATCCCCCAAGTCCTTTTGCAGGAGGTAAAGGAACAGCGGAGGATCCTTTTCAAGTTGCCACAGCAGAGCAGCTTGACCAGGTGCGCAACTACCTAGACAAACAATTCATTCAGACGGCCAATATAGATTTGGATAAAGCTCCTTATAACGAAGGGAATGGTTGGGAACCAATAGGTAACACATTAAAAACTTTTAGTGGAAGTTACAATGGTAATGAGTACACAATTAGCAACTTATATATCAACCGTCCTTCAGGTATCTATATAGGTTTGTTTGGTTACAATTCAGGTATTATATCGTCATGTTCAGTGATAGGTATAGTAAATGGAAATCAACAAACAGGGATTTTAGTCGGCATTAATAATGGAATCATTAATGATAGCAATGTCAAAGGAGAAGTTAGCGGAACATTCGGTGTTGGAGGTTTTGTAGGAAGTAATAGAGACTTTGGGATTATAACTAATTCTAATTCTGAAGTAAAAGTTACTAGTTCTGCTGATAATGTTGGTGGATTTGCAGGTCATAATTACGTTGGTAAAATTGATAAGTGTTACTCAACAGGGGATGTAAAAGGTATCAAGCAAGTAGGTGGACTTGTCGGTCGTAATGAGGGTGATATAAACGAGTCTTTTTCATCTGGAAATGTTACTGCTGATACAATTAATAGTGATACTCATTCTGGTGGATTAGTTGGATACAACTCAGGCAATATAAAGAATTGTTATTCTTTAGGAAACGTAGTTGGCTACAGGTTTGTCGGAGGATTAGTTGGTTATAATACAACTAGTAATGGAAAAATATCAAATTCTTATTCCACAGGGTCAGTCACTGGGACTGCAGGTACTGGAGGATTGTTAGGATTTAATAAAGGAACTGTTACATTAAGCTACTGGAACACAGAAACTTCCAATCAAGATACTTCAGCAGGTGGAACAGGATATTCAACCTCATATATGACCAACTCATCAAATTTTAGTGATTGGAATTTCGACACAATTTGGAATATCATTGAGAATATTACTTATCCATACCTTATAGACAACGAACAAGACCCACTTCCACAACCAATAGGTTAATCTTAAGCATACAACAAGAAACGGGTTATAAAACTAATGGAGATAGATCATCTCCATTAGTTTTGTCTATTCAATGACCTTTAACTGCTTATTGATGATTTTTTGTAATAAGTGCTAGCGATAGAAATACCCAAAAAAAAATGATTTTGATATATTTCATTGGTAGGGTATGAGTTGTTCAGTCATCCTGACCGAAGTGGAAGGATATCGTTTTTCAAATTTTCTTTCTATTGTCTCATACTAGAAAAATTGTCTTCCTGAGCAACGCGAAGGATCTTTGACCCTTAATATAGCCATACACAATTCTAAGTTGCTTGCTTGTCCCAAGCGACTAGACTAATCAAAATCTTAGATTTTGATTTTAATCTGTCAGCATGGTATGCCCGGCGATATAATTACAAAAAATCTTTGATTTTACTGTAATTAATCGATGGGGTATGAATTGGTCCGTCTTCCCGATCTTAGCGGAGGGATCTCTTTTTTCATTTTTCAAATAGAAAATTCTTGAAATTATTCTGTAATGGGTATAACCTCATTAATAAGATTAGTAATATTGAACATTTAGAGTACGCAGAATAATTACAAGGGGTGAAAACATGAACTTTAGGGACAAAATGAATTTTTTCATACTAATTGTTATAGCAGTCACTCCATTTATGTATTTTCCAAATACAATAAGCTATTCATCTTGGCCAAAGTTTCTTTTTTTACTCCTACTAACAGTATTGATATCAATCACCATGCTCCTTAGAAAATCAAAGGAGTCATATCCTATTCACATCGAAGATAAACTTATTTTACTGTATTTACTTCTCATAGTTTTAGCCACGGTATTCTCCCATAATCGTCTATATTCTCTAATAGGTTATTCAACAAGATTCGAAGGACTTATAACCCTAATTATGTACATATTTCTATTTTTTCTTGCATACAGAAATTTTAAGTTCAACGAAAAATATTTCAAAGTGTTTATCGTAACAACAATAATTTTATCTCTGTATGGAGTAATCCAGTATTTTGGTTTCGATCCCATGCCTAAGGAATTGGCTAGGGTGATTTTTGTAGGCAGAGGGCATTCTACCTTCGGAAACCCAAACTTTCATGGTACCTACCTGACACTTGTACTTCCTATTGCTGCCTATGCATACCTCAAGACAGGTAATATGCTATATTATCTTGCAGCTGGTTCCATTTACTTTTCCCTTATCACCTCATTTACCAGAAGTGGATGGGTAGGCTCATTTTTTGCATTCGGAATTATAGTATCATATGCTATTAAATCAAAATTTAACAAAAAGTTTATCATTTACCTACTTGTTTTGCTATTGGTAATTACTGTTGCCATGGAAATTGAAAGTGAGGGTAGGGTTATCCTAAGAGCACTTAGTTTAGTGGATGAAGCAGGAGATGTTTTGACTCAAGCAGATGGTTATGAGGATGGAGGTGCCAACAGAATTTTCATATGGGAGAGGGTTATACCACTTATATTTGAAAAACCACTACTTGGATTTGGTCCTGAAACGTTGGGAGAGGTTTTTTCAGAGCGTTACTATGATGATATTATTGCGAAATATGATGAAGAAAGAATATTTGATAAGGCACATAATGAATACCTTCATATTGCCTTTACCACAGGGATACCATCATTACTTGTATATCTTGCTTTTGTGTTTAGCATTTTAAGAAGGGCATTTAGAAATAAAAACAAAAATCCAATGATAATACCTTTGATGGCATCAATCATTGGATATCTTATTCAGGCTTTTTTCAACTTAAGCATTATTACAGTTGCATATATTTATTGGGTATTTTTGGGGATACTGCTGCGCTTATCTTTGGATGCTGAAAACCAAGAATTGAATTAGCTTTTTATAATCATTCCGACCTTCGTGGAGAGATCACATACCTAATAGGTAGACCCTAATAAATAAGCATGAGGCTTTCTAGTTGTTTGAATTCATAAAGTAGCAATCAGAATAATAAAGAATCTTTTTCTTTCAACTTTCTACTTTCAACTTGGAAATGTTCAAGAAGTATTTCCGCCGTCCTTTCCGGATCAACATTTTCAACCTGAAAAACATAATTCTTCGGATTATGCTCATACATGGGATCATAGTATTCAATCATAAGATCCCTTGCAACAGATCGGTAATCATCCTGTTTAACCCTCTCAATATAGCTGTCAATCTTCTCACTGCCAAGACGTTTTCTCAAATAATTCAAGGCTTCAATAAGATCATCATCACTATCATAGACATAATCAGATACGATGTTCTCGACTCTCGTATCCATCGGAGCAGTAATCTCAACATGAATTCCACCACGAATCTTATCAAAAATATATTCAGGAATAACAGACCGACCGATCCTCTTGCTCTCACCCTCAGTAAAGACAAGATTCGTTTTTTTATCCTTCAATGCATCGTAAAGCAATGATTCAAACATTTTCTGAGTATTTGGCTCACCAAGGCCAACCGCACCAAGAGTAGAACCTCTGTGATTTGCACATCCCTCAAGGTCAAGAACATCAGCACCCTTCCTTTTCAAGGCTTCAAGAACCTGAGTTTTGCCAGTCCCGGTATTGCCATAAAGTACAACAAGCTCAATATCCTTCGTTACCTCAGGGAGCTTTTCTATGACATATGTCCTGTAGCTTTTGTATCCACCATCCAGCTTCAATGCACTTATCTTAAGACTTTTCAAGAAAGCCACAATACTTGCACTTCTAAATCCACCTCTTGCACAAAAGAACACCAAATGCTGGTGTTTTTTGTTGATTTCCAACAAGGTTTTGAACATTTCCGGCAACCTCTTTGATACAGCTTCAACACCAAGCATCTTGGCCTCATCTACGGACTGCTGCTTGTATGCTGTGCCTACAATTTCCCTTTCTTCATTTGAAAATAGTGGAACATTTATGGCACCAGGAATAGTTTCCTGTGCATACTCCTTTGGAGTTCGTACATCTATTAGAACATAATCGTCACTTTTTAGTTTTTCTTCCAGCTCACTGTACTTTATATCAGGATACATAATCTACCTCATTTTCTTAATATCTATATTAGTTTTCTACTCTAATATTATATACCTAATTCTCTATTAGTAAAGCATATAGGGAAAACCGCTTGATTTTTTCCACCCTTGATGTAGAATAGATGGAGAACATAATGGAGGAGATGACAAAGTGGAAGGAATAATAAAAGCAAAAGAATATATGGAGTTAAATAGCCTGAAAATGGTTGTATATAATAATGAAAAAGTAGTGGCACAATCAACAGACAGAGGAATAAAACCGGTTTATGATGTTTATACGAAAGAATTTGATAGTCTCAAGGGAGCATTTGTTGCGGATAGAATAACTGGAAAAGCAGCCGCTATGTTACTGGCAGAAGGTAAGATTTCAGGTATCTATACAGACCTGATATCAGATCCAGCAGTAGAGATTTTCCAGTCCAAAGGTGTTAGTATAGAATATGGGCAAAAGGTAAAACATATACTTAACAGGGATATGGACGGAATGTGTCCAATTGAAACGATATCAAGAAATGTAAGCAGTGTCGATGACCTGATTGATGGAATTGAGGCATTCTTCATTACAGTTGGGATGAAAAAATAGCAAGGACGGTAGAGAAATGAACAAGGACAGATTAAGATCCATAATATATATTGTAATTGCAGCAACTCTCCTAAGTACCGGAGGGATTATAATCAAGTTTATTGACCTGCCTGCGATGACCATAGCGGGAGGACGTGCAATATTTTCAACTGTAGTGGTATGGCTTTATGTAAAAAAACCAAAGTTTACATTTTCTAAGGCACAGATTTCAGGAGCCTTATGCTACTCGGCAATGATCATAGGCTTTGTTATTGCGAATAAATTGACTACGGCAGCAAATGCTATAATTCTCCAGTTCACAGCACCGATCTGGGTGGCCATATTAAGCGTATGGGTATTGAAGGAAAGAATAAGATGGTATGATACTGCCGCAATATTTTCAGTTGCAATAGGAATGGTCCTGTTTTTCATGGATGATGTATCAGGAGGAAACTGGACAGGTAATATGGTTGCAATCGGAAGCGGGATTGCCCTAGCTGGAGTGACCATTTCATTGAGATTCCAGAAGGATGAAAAACCAGTGGAAACAACACTTCTAGGGCATATGATTACAGCTGTCATTGGAATTCCATTTCTTATTGGCCTGTCATTTACAACGGGAGATTTAATCGGACTGTTCGTCCTTGGAACCTTTCAGGTGGGGATTGCCTACATATTCTATTCACTGGCAGTAAAACACCTTACAGCCCTTGAAGCAATTCTTATCATGTTTCTTGAACCGATACTTAATCCAATCTGGGTTTTCCTGATTGCAGGGGAGAGACCTGGACCAATATCCCTGGTTGGTGGAGCAATTGTACTTGGAACTGTCATTGCCAGAAGCCTTTTGGCAAACAGAATGAATCAAATAGAAGCGAACAAATATGTCAACCATCAAATCGAAGGGTAGTTAACAAGTAATTACATAAAACTGAAAAAAAATCCAAATAAAACCAGTATAAAACTGTGAGGTGGTTTACATTAGCCAACACCGGGTATTATAATGTTAAGTAATAATACTAGTTTATTTGGGGGCCTTGATCTATAAAGATTATTTGGACGTCTTCTTTATAGTTAGCCAGTGACGTAACCGACCGGGACAGAATTTGTGACGGTCTTTTTTAGACCTAATAACTTTAGTGGGGTGGTTGGATGAAGTGAACGTTAGTAGTGAAAGGAAATTGTACGTAGAAGATAAACGAAAGCCGGAGAGAGTACATGAAAAGGAGGAAAAATGATGATGAATCTTATTATGAGACTTTGGAAGGATGAAGAAGGACAGGGAACTGTAGAGTATGCATTGATTATTGGTTTGATAGCTATAGTACTGATTTTATCAGCTGGCCCAGTAGAAACTGCAATGAGAGGCTTATGGAGCGCAATTGGTGGTGCTCTTGACAATGCAGCATCAGGAGTGAATTAAGTATGGTATTTATGAGAGACTGCCCTTTTGGGCAGTTCTCCCAAAATTCTTCAGGAGACAGATATGAACCTAATACTAAATGACATTATTTTGTTTTCTATGGTAATATTAGCAGTTTACTTTGATCTAACTCAGAAAAAAATCCCCAATTTTATTACTTTACCTGTAATACTTTGGGGTTTATCAGCATATACAATATTTGGCGGGTTTGAGGGATTTAAGTTTAGTTTTTTTGGATTTATTACAGGACTTGGAATACTTGTAATTCCTTTTATTTTAGGAGCCTTAGGTGGTGGAGATGTAAAGTTTTTGGCTGCCATTGGAGCTTTGAAAGGATTCGAATTTACACTTTATACACTTCTGTATTCATCTTTTGCAGGTGGTGTGATTGTAATAATATACTTAATTTATAAGAAGAAGTTGGGTATTACTCTAAAACGAATACTTGGTTTGATTTTACGACCCTTATTATTTGTACTAACGTCAACATTTAATAATCAAAAATTAAAAGAAATAAATGATTACTTTCTTGGATTGGGAACTGGTGTAAAGAGTACTTATCTGCCTTATGGAGTAGCAATAGGGTTAGGAGTGGTGATTTCTTATGTGAATGGGGTGATAAAGTGAGAATATTTCATAAATTAATTCATGAGAAAAAAGGACAGGCGACAGTAGAATTCGCACTAATATTTGCTTTACTGGTCCTCCCATTCTTAATAGGAGTTTTAGAGGTGGGCTGGCTATTTTATGGAAGAATAACTTTGAACAGTATGGTAAGAGAAGGTGTAAGAGCCGCTGCAGTGCCTCCACTCGAGTATAATCAGATTCCTGGTTTCAATATAGAGGACTATGTCATGGGGGTTGCCAATAATTATGATTTTTCCGATTTGACTATTCTAGATGTCGATGTTTCTGGTTTTACTAACAATCTGGAGCCAAATGTTACAGTTTTAGTAACCGCTAAGATGGAGCCGCTTTTAGGAGTTATTGCTGGTGATGGGAAGCTAATAGGAGCAGATAAACTTATTTGGGAAGCTAGTGCAGTAATGAGGAAGGAATAGGTGATTAGAAATGAAGAACCGTAACTTGTTCAAGGATGAAAAAGGTCAATCCACAATATTTATGGCTCTTTTGTTAGTTCTTTTAATGGGCTTTTCAACTTTTTTGGTAGATACAGGCTATGTTTATGGAGAGAGAAGAAATATGGTTACGGCAGCTGATGCTGCAACTCTTGGTGGAGCACAAGTTATGGAGGATGAACTAAGAAAGATAGTTCCAGATTTAGGTGCTGCAAAAATCACCGCTGAAAATGTAGCTAGAGATTTAGCTAAAAAAAATGGGGTAGTTAAAGATGAAGATATTAAAGTTATTTGGAATAACGATGACTATCCTCAGAGAGATACAATAACAGTTGTTGTAACTAATAATATTAATACCGTATTTGCTAGGTTTTTAAACCCTGCAAACACAGATAGCGATGTTTCGGCTAAAGCGGTAGCTACTTGGGGATATATTACTAAAGTGAAGGCTGGAGATATATTGCCTGTTTTTACGAAGGAGTTTGAGGGTTCGGGTGACGTATATCTAAATCCAGATATTGTATATTTACACTCAGGAAAGTTTGTAGATGATTTGGATTCAGTAGTTAACGGGAACTGGGGGTTATTAGATATCTTCAAAAGCTCATCTGGAATTGCAGATGCATTCGAGGGTGAATATATGGAGGTTGAGTTAGAACTTGATACTGTTATAGATAATAAAACTGGATTAGATGTTGGTAAAGTAAATAATCCTATAGAGACTAGAATGAAGGAAGCAAACAAACTATCAAACGAGGATGATAGAAGAGCGTTTATGACAGGTTTAGTACCTGTAATTGATTGGGATAATATCACTCAACAAGGAAGCAGTTTAAGGTTACCGATTAAGTATTTTGCTTACTTTGAGATTTATGATGTAATTACAAGTGAGGGTAACGACAAAGATGAAGGTGAAGGTGGTTACAAGCCAAGCGAAGGTTCAAAGTTTGCTTTATACGATAATTCAGATTATTTTGATACTACTAGCGATAATGCAGTTAAATATCATGATAAGTTTGAAGGAGAGCATCTACCAAAATCAACTATAATCGGTAAATTTACTGGGACAAAAGTTCCACTAGAGGTCATTGTTAAGGATGATGATCAAACTGATCCTAACTCTGATTCAGAAATTCCCACTCCACCATATAGCAAACTGATTGAGTAAAGTAAAAAACAGAAAGAGGTGCAGTCTATGAAGGTGAACAAAAAGATACTCCTGATCGGGGTACTACTAGGTATTATCACAATATTTTTCTTAAACAGGTATATTCAGTCTCTCAGGGTCGAACCAGAGGAAGCGGCTGCAACCTCTTATTCTGATGTGGTTACAGCCATAACCGCAATACCTGAGCATATCAGGATTACCGAGGAGATGGTACAGATTTCTTCACTTCCAGCCGAAGGTATACATCCTGATGCAGTAACAGAACTTGATTTAGTAGTGGGAGCAATAACAAGAACAGAAATAATCTCAGGCGAGCAGATTCTTTCAGGAAGAATTGTTAATGAAGAATCCGATGCTGGATTATCCTATTGGCTTCCAGAAAACATGAGAGCAATTTCAATACCGCTCTCTACAATCAGCGGAGTTTCTAATTTTATCCAAAAGGGTGACAAGGTAGATATACTTGTAACCTACGAAACAAATCTTGAGGAGACTGAGCCACCAGTAGAGGGAGACAGAGTTGGCTCAACAACATTCACTCAGTTCCAGAATATGGAAGTATTGGAGCTGGGAAGCAGAAATGCTCCAACAGCTGAGGAAAGCTACGAGCAACCCGGATCAATAACACTTCTGGCAACCCCTGAAGAAGCTGAAATACTTGCATGGGTTACACTGAACGGTAGCATTCACATGACCCTTCGAAATCCAGTTGACAACCAGATCAACGAACTTGAACATTACGGTATGGACAATTTTGAGACATTTAGAGTGAGGTGATATTCTTGGATAAAATAAAGGTACTATTGATTGAAAAGAGCAGTGATGACAAGGACCTGGTAACGGAAACCCTAGGCAAAGTTGACTATGTCAATCTGGTGGGGGATGCCACTACAACAGAGGAGGCCAATTACTACATCGGCGAAAAGTATCCCAATATTGTCCTTATTGGAACCAATGTTGATTTCGACAGATATGAGTTTACGGATTTTTTATCCAAAGAGTATCCTGAAATTGCAGTGGTGCTGGTTGAGAATCAACTTCTTGAGGACACAATGTACAGGGCGATATTTGTCGGAGCAAAGGATGTAATCATCTCCCCGTTTACTTCATCCAAGCTTGTGGATTCCATTTACAGGTCCTTTGAACTTGTAAAGGACAAGGAGGTTGTACACAGGGAATCGGCTCCAACCAGAAGAAGGAGATCGTCAAATGGCAATGTGGTGACGGTATTCAGCACCAAGGGAGGTGTTGGAAAAACCTTTATTTCAACAAACCTTGCTATTGCACTTTCAAAAGGCAACGACAAGAGGGTATGTCTGGTGGACCTGGATCTGGACTTTGGGAATACAGTGCTGGCACTTAATCTTATACCAAGGTTTACCATTATGGATATAGTTGATGATATTAGAAACATTGACCAGGATATTATTGAATCATATCTTATTCCGCATGAATCGGGAATTAAGGTTCTTCCTGCAAATGCAAAGCCACAGATAAATGAATTTATAACAGCGGAACATATTGAAATTATATTGAAGGCGTTAAGAGGGGCTTTTGATTACGTAGTTGTTGATATGCCAGCCAGGTTCTACGAGCCTGTTAACCCTGCATTTCAATTTGCAGATGTGCTTATTATGGTAACTACACCTGAGATTTCAACACTTCGTAATATCAAGGCATCCATTTTGACTCTTCACGAATTGAATTTTCCAAAGAACAAGATAAAGATATTGTTAAACAGAGCGGACTCATCAAGTCAGATCAAGACAAAGGATGTTGAAAGTACATTGGGTCAGAGTCTTTACTCGGTGATTGATGCAGATTACAAGTTGGCAATACAATCCCTTAACAGCGGGACACCAGTAGTGATTTCAAAACCAAGAAGCTCAGTAGGAAAGGGATTCAGTGCTTTGGCAAAGAAGATCAGCAGTGATTTTGAGGGGAATGGCCGTAACTAGCCGGAGGTGATACCATGGGAAACGGTTCCTTTAATTTTAAGAATTTAAAAAACAACGATGATACAATTATACATGACCAGGGAACTGGTGAAGTGGTTCTCCGTAAGCGGAAGGAGCTTGAAGAGATTGCCACAGAAACGCTGGGTAGGGTAATAGAAACAATCTCTGGTACTGTAAATGCAGAAGACAAGCTTTTTAAAAAGCAGGTACTGGATGATACAAACAAGATAATAAACGATATTCTAATGGAATCAAAACGTAATCTTTCATTTGGGGACAAGCAAAGAGTTGCTGGTTATATAATGGACGAGGTATTTGGATACGGTCCAATTACACCGCTGATTAACGACCCAACTGTAACAGAGATTATGGTAAATTCTCCTGATGATGTATTTGTTGAAAGAAAGGGAAAGATCACAAGGGCTGAAATCAATTTCCGGGACAACACCCATATTATGCATACAATTGACAAGATCATTTCTCCTCTTGGAAGAAGGGTAGATGAAAGTTCGCCGATGGTAGATGGTAGACTCCCAGACGGATCTCGTGTGAATGTAATAATTCCACCACTTTCCATCAAGGGACCAACAATCACCATCCGTAAGTTTGCAGTTGAACCCTATACTCTTGAGGACTTGATTACCTTTGGTACCCTTACAGCTGATATTGCAAAACTGATAAAGGCTTGTGTAAGGGGAAGAATCAATATAATCGTAGCAGGAGGTACTGGTAGCGGTAAGACAACACTGCTAAATGTAATATCTAATTTTATTCCAAACAACGAACGTATAGTAACAATTGAGGATGCGGCAGAGCTTCAGCTTCAGAAGGACCATGTGGTTTCTCTTGAGAGCAGACCTCCTAACATTGAAGGCAAGGGTCAGGTGGCAATCAGGGAACTTGTAATCAACTCCCTTAGGATGAGACCGGACAGGATAATTGTAGGAGAGGTAAGAGGCGGCGAGGCGCTGGACATGCTCCAGGCAATGAATACAGGGCATGACGGATCAATTACAACAATACACTCCAACAGTCCAAGGGATACCCTTGGTAGACTTGAAACAATGGTGATGATGTCTGGAATGGATCTACCTTCAAGGGCAATTCGTGAGCAGGTGTCATCTGCAATCAATCTTATTGTATTTGTTTCAAGAATGACTGATGGTACAAGAAAGGTAATGAAAATAACTGAGATAGTTGGAATGGAGGCAGATACAATAACCCTCCAGGATTTATATATATTTAAACAGGAAGGCTTCGATGAAGGAGGGAATGTTCTTGGCAGACATATGCCAACTGGAATCGTTCCTAAATTCATGGAGAAGCTGAAAGCCTATGGCGAAACCATACCTGCATCTGTTTTCAACACTGACAGGAGGTTATAGCCATGATTTATCTTATATTATTTTTGGGATTTCTTACAGTATTTTTGGTTTTTCTAGGGTTGTATGCCATTCTTTTTAATAGAAAATTGAAGGTAGCCAATCGAATGGAAATGTATCTGAGCGATGAAGAAGAAGTTGGCGAGGAAGAGGACATATCATTCAAAGAATTTGTTCTTAAGACAATCGGTACAGTAAGCAGATCTGTTTCGAGAAAGTCATATATGGAAGAGAAGAAAGCAAAGCTTCAGCACGCTTATATTTTTATGAGGGTTGAGGAGTTTCTGGGACTATCGCTATTGGTAGCAACAGGCCTTGGACTGCTCTTGTTTCTTTTGACAAGAATGTGGTTTATAGGTGTGGCAGGATTCCTTCTTGGATTCAGAATTCCTGATATGGTTGTAACATCAACCAAGAAGAAAAGGATGAAGCAGTTGAATTCACAGCTGCCGGAAGCATTGACAATACTTTCAAACGGTTTAAGGGCAGGATTCAGCTTTATTCAGGCAATGAATGTTGCTGCAACAGAAATGGAATCTCCAATCAGGGATGAGTTTTTAAGAATCATGAGGGATAACTCAATTGGCAAGACACTTGACGATGCATTGATGGATTTTTCCAATAGAACAGATGATGAAGATGTTGATATGTTTGTAACCGCCTTGATAATACAGCGTAAGGTTGGAGGAAATCTTGCTGAGATCCTCGACACCATTGCTGCAACAATCAGGGATAGAATGAGAATCAGGGGAGAAATAAGGACACTAACAGCACAGAGCAGAATTTCAGCAGTAATTATATCTTTGCTTCCTTTCGCTATTGCTTTAATAACTTTTGTAGTTAATCGAGAGTATATTATGGAGCTGTTTGGTAGTACAGTTGGGGTAATAATGGTAGTATTAGCGATTTTCTTCCAAATTGTAGGAGCATTTATTATGATGAGACTAGCGGATATTGAGATCTAGATAAAAAGAAAGACAAGAAGGTGATCTTATGATGATTTTAGCCTATTTATCTACAATAGCATTTGTAGCCTACCTTGTGCTCATCGTTTATGGGGTAGTATTCCAGCGTAAGGAGAAGGTCAAGGGGAGACTGGAAAGTCTTAAACAAGATTTTGTTGATCCCACAGATGAATCTGTTCTTCAGGAACCTTTCAAGGACAGGATAATTAAACCTGCCTACCAGAAGTTTATTGGATTCCTTGGAAGGACAACTCCTAAGGGAATTAGCAAAGCCATGGAACGGACAATTATCCAGGCAGGCTCGCCGGGAAACATCAATGTAAACAGACTTATTGCCATCCAGTTTATGGTGGCTATCATATTACCTGCCTTTTATTTTCTTGTTGTGCAGGCTACAGCCTCTGAATTGAATCCACTTATGATTGTATTCCTTGCATTGGTGGGCTTTATACTTCCATACTATATTCTAAACATCAAGGCAAGGGCAAGAAGGTCCAGGATACAAAAGAGTCTTCCGGATATGCTGGATCTGATATTTGTATCAGTAGAGGCAGGGCTGGGATTTGATATGGCCTTGAAGAGGACTACAGAAAAGATGCCTGGACCGCTATCAGATGAGATTAACAGAGCACTCGATGAAATAAACAAGGGCAGAAAAAGGGAGGATGCCTTAAGAGGTATATATGCAAGAACTGGTGTGGATGATATATCATCTTTTATGACTGCTGTTATTCAGTCTGAGCAATTGGGTAGTAATATTGCAAATATGTTGAGGGTACAATCGACTTCAATGAGACAGAAAAGGAGACAAAGAGCAGAGGAGGCTGCAATGAAGGTTCCGGTAAAAATGCTCTTTCCGCTGGTAGTCTTTATGTTTCCTGCCTTGTTTATAGTTATTCTTGGACCTGCGATTATAAGGATAATAAGGGTATTCTCAGATATGATTTAATCAGAGGTGATGACAGTGATAAAACTTACAGCAAAAACAATGGTAATTTTAATGATAATATCTATACTTGCGGGAATGGTTATGCCATTCCCTAGTTATGCCAACCCTTTGGAGGAATTGAAATCGGAGAAGTTGGCTATTTCACTTGTAATCGATACATCCGGAAGCATGCTGACAACAGATCCTTTGATGTTCAGGGAAAAAGTCGCAAATACCTTTATTGAGCTTTTGTATCCTGAGGATTATCTTGGTATAGTAACCTTCAACAGTAATGTTGATTTGATTGTACCCATGACTAAAATGGATGGTGATGATTCACGTAATAATATAAAAACTCAGATTGCAGGAAGGTTAACGAGTGATGGAGATACCGATTACAAGGCTGCACTTGATATGTCAAATACGCAGCTACAGGAGCTTGACGATCCTGAGGTTAGAAAGCTAATAATATTCTTGACAGATGGAAAACCTGATCCGGACCCTGTCAATATAACAAATAATCCAAAACAGATGGCTGAGTATATGGAAGGTTTGTGGGGAAGCTTGACAGATATATCCAGAAATGGATATCCTGTCTATTCCATTGGATTTAGTGAGGGAATAGATGTAGATGTTTTGAATCGAATAGCCTCTGAAACATCAGGCGATGTAAGAATATTTACTGACTCCAATGACCTTGATGTAAATCTTATCCAGGTGCTACAATCAAGGGAAATACTTGTGGAGGAGCTTCTGGCTCCCGCAATAATTCAGGAAGCAATTGGAAAGCCAGTTCTCCAAAATGAATTCTGGCCTAAAAAAGGAGGTTACAGAATTGGTGAGTGGGAAACCATAGTTGCATCAATAAGAGTAGGCAACAGAAGCGTAGGGGAAGGACCATTATTGAAGGTTGATAGCTTCAATTTTGTTGTTGAAAAGGATGACGGCGGTGTTTTCAGATTACCTCTTTATGACGATGGAGGAGAAATTAGCGGAGATATCATGGGAGGTGATGGCCGTTGGACCAATAGATTGGAAATCACCAGCGAGTACACAGCCAATGTATCACTGGAGGCAACTGGACTTTACAGGGAAGAGGCCTTTGCTTTGAGGAAGGATCTTGGAGAGATATTCTCTGCTGTACCGGGAACAGTAGTATTGAAAGCTGGGAAGGAAGATCTTTGGGTAAGAAGCGGCGAGGCCCTTACCATACCTGTAGAGGTTGAAAACAGATCACCATTTGCTGAGATGCTTGGTTTTTCAGCTGAAGGTAACCTGGGGGATATCAGAAACAGCCAGATTGAAGTCGGACCAGATACCACAAAAACGGTCAACTTGTATATAGACACAGATTCCGGGATTGAGAAGGGATCCGATGACTTAAGGATTCTTGTAAGGGCATTATATCCTGAAACTGAGCTAGAAAACGCTACTCTTGAGTACCGTGTTGAGAGAGTAGGCTTCTTTGGAAGTATAGTAAACAACCTACAGGAGAACTATTTCATTCTGTCAATTATTGTAGGAATATTTATTGTGCTTCCATTGGTAATTTGGATTCTTGGCAATCTTTTCTACTTGATCCTGCTTGCTCCTGCCATAAAAATCAGGGGAACCTTGACCTACTGGAAGGAATCAAAGCCTAAGGATAAAAAAGACCTTAACCTTAAGGAAAGAAAAAAGAGAGAAGTCATGATATCGATGGATATGGAGGATAAGGCTGATTTCAATCTTCACAGCACCAGATACAGCTTTGATATTTTCGTCGGGAAGAAGCTGCTGGTTGAGGGTAGGAAATTCGTTCTTGGATGGAAGAAGCTATTTTCAAACAAGCCAATGACATCAACATATATAAAGACAACACAGCCTGGAATACTTCACTTCAGAAATGACATCTACACTGAGATGAACCTTTATGACGGAATGGAGTTCGTCTCTGGAGACTACCATTTCAGGTATTCAATGGGGGATGCCAAATGGTCCAAGGGAGAGGAAGCAGGCAAGGATTTCCTGGAGGGCAGAACAAATGGTTTCTAGAATGACAGTGCGTGATAAGGTGGTATTGGATAAGATTATTATGGCTGACACATATACAAAGAGACTTCAAGGACTTCTTGGACGAAAGGGTCTGGATGAGAAGGAGGGGATGATGATTGTTCCCTGCAATTCGATTCACACCTTCAGAATGAAGTTTTCAATAGATGTACTGTTTGTGGATAAAAACAATATTGTCCGGAAGGTCTTGAGAAATTTTAAACCAGGCAGAATGGGACCTCTTGTCTTGAAGTCACATTTTGTTATGGAAGCCGAAGCAGGAGTTTTTGATGATGTAGATGAGGGAGATAAGCTTGAATTTAATTAGGGAGTAGGCAATTGCCTACTCCCTTGTTAGTATAATTTATTTCTATTTAAAGAAACTTCCAACATTGCCGAGAAGTCCTCTTGCAATTTTTCTGCCGATATCACCGGTAAGAGTTGAAACTGCAGTTCTGCCAACCTTGTAAAGAGGATTCTTCTTTAATGCCTTTTCTCTTTCCTTTTTCTCTTTTGCAATTTCTTTTTCCCTAGCCTTTCGAAGCTTTTCTGCTTCTTTTTCTTCAAGCTGGCGAATTTTTTTATCTTCTTCATTTTGCTGCTGTGCCACAATTCTTTCATACTTGGCCTGGATGATTTCATAGGCTGATTCCTCATCAACGGGTTCTGTATACTTGTAGAACATTGGTGAATTATTGATGATCGCCTGTCGCTTTGCTGGATCCAGTGTTCCGATGATGCTTCTTGGTGGAGCTATCAGAGCCTTTTCAACGATCGATGGCTTGCCATCCTCATCCAGGAATGAAACCAGGGCTTCACCAGTTCTTAGCTGTGTGATTGCTTCCTCAACATCAAATTTTGGATTCTGTCTGAAGGTCTCTGCTGCTGACTTGATTGCCTTCTGCTCCTTGGGTGTATATGCCCTTAGTGCATGCTGAATCCTATTGCCCAGTTGTCCAAGAACTGAGTCTGGAATATCAGCAGGATTCTGTGTTACAAAGAACACTCCCACGCCCTTTGAACGGATAAGCCGTACAACCAGCTCAATCTTTTCAAGAAGAGCCTTTGGGGTATCGTTAAAAAGAAGGTGGGCTTCATCAAAGAAGAATACTATCTTTGGCTTTTCAGGATCACCTACCTCTGGCAGCTGTTCAAACAACTCTGAAAGCAACCACAAGAGGAATGTTGAATATATTCTGGGGGAGTTGAAAAGATCCTGTGATGCCAGAACATTTACAATGCCCTTGCCATTTATGTCTGTCATCAAGAGGTCCTTTATTTCCAGGGAAGGCTCTCCGAAGAATATATCTCCTCCCTGAGATTCAAGTGTAAGTAGGGATCTTTGAATTGCGCCTATTGATTGAGGTGCAATATTTCCGTATTGAAGAGAGTATTCCTTTCTGTTGTCTCCAAGATACTGAAGCATTGACCTAAGGTCTTTCAGATCTATTAGTAGCCATCCATTTTCATCGGCCACTCTGAATGCAATATGTAGAATACCTGTCTGGACCTCGTTAAGATCAAGCAGTCTTGAAAGGAGGATTGGACCCATTTCGGTTGTATCTGTCCTTACAGGGTGACCAAGCTTTCCGTAGACATCCCACAGACGGATTGGAAAGGAGCCCAAAGTGAAATTCTCCAGACCGATTGTATCTATTCTTTCCTTCAACTTATCGTTCATGGAACCAGGCTCAGCTAGACTTGCCAGGTCTCCCTTTACATCTGCAAGAAAAACAGGGACTCCGATTTCGCTGAAGTGTTCTGCAAGAACCTTTAATGAAATTGTTTTACCGGTACCTGTAGCGCCTGCTATCAATCCATGACGATTACTCATTCTTGAAAGCAGCTGAACGGTTTCGTCGCCCTTTCCTATTGTAAATCTATAACCCTCCGACATTTGCTCGCCCTCCTTTGTTCTCTTTGTTTAATTGTAATATAGTAAATGGTGTTATTCAATATAAAAGCCTTCGAATACTCATTAAGGAAGCCTTTTATGATACTCATATACGGAAATTTCTTGATTGGAGAAAGTAGAAATTTCCTATTCGTAATAATAAAAAGGAAGCTACTTATGTAGCCTCCTCCTAGTGTTTTACAACTTTGGGCAGATCCTTAGCCCTGATAATCCAGTTCTCTATCTGCTTCTGCGCTGGAAGACCTCTGACTACTGGTCTACTTGAGTTGACTTCCTTCATTTTTTCCAATACACTGGCTGCATTTCTCCTTGCCAGCTCAGGGACTGAATCAATCCCCGCGATTTCAAGAATTTCAGCATATTGGGGGCCAATTCCCTTGACTCGGAAAAGGTCACAATGGTTAACCCATGTAAGTAAGAGTTTTTCACTGATTCCTGAATCTTTGGCAAGCTTTGTACGACCTTTCTTATCAGCTGCAACTTCCAGTAACTTCTCTGTCGTTTCAATTCCCATCTCCTTCAACTTTGCTTCATACGCATCTCCTACGCCTTCGATTGCATTGATTTTTGCCATAATTACCCCCCTTTTCAATATCTTACTTACTATATACCACAAATTAGTAGATTGTAACATTTATCCGAAATTATTGATAAAAAAAACACTTTTGATGTATAATATCCTTTGGAGGGATAAAAATGAGCAAATATTGGAGAAACTTTACCATACCTTATTACGATACAGATAAGGAAGGTTATATCAAACCAGAGAACATATTGTCATATATGGCTGAAACATCTTCTTGGCACAGCGATAGTCTGGGTGTGGGCTTTGAGGAACTTTCGAAGAAGGATTATGCCTGGATGCTCCTTCGCTGGGAAGCTGAAATATTAGAGTATCCAAAGGCAAAGGATAATGTTGTGATCGGTACATGGACATCTAGCTTTGACAGATTTTATGCTACCAGGGAGTTTGTTATGATGGATGTAGAAGAGAATATTGTTGCAAAAGCAACTACAAAATGGGTTTTTCTTGACATCAAGAGGAGAAGACCAAAGAGGATTCCGGATGAAATCCAGAAGAGGTATAGCTTTGTGGAGGATTTTAACTTTCCGGAATTCACTGAAATGGATGAGCTGAGTGGAGATCTTGTTGAATCTAGGATTATGAGAGTAAGGCGAAGTGATATTGACAACAACAACCACGTGAATAATATCAGATATGTGGAATGGATGCAGGAGGGGCTGGAAGATGGAGTTCTGGACAGCATGATGCTTCATAAGCTTGGGATAGTATACAAGAAAGAGATTCTTCCTGGAGATGAGTTCAAGACCAATTGGTCCAGAGATGAAAAAAATGACAAGTTTTTCAACCATGTCATATCTGTCAATGGGGAATTGAATGCACAGGGATATACCCTTTGGAAACCTGTTTCACCTATGGTATAATTCTAATGTGAGGAGGAGATAGGGATGCAGAGTTCAACACTGAGATTGGGCAAAAAGAAAAATATCGCATTGATTGCCCATGACAATATGAAAAATGAATTGATTGAGTGGGTAAGGTCTAACAAGGATATACTTTCAGGTCATCACCTGGTTGGAACTGGTACAACTGCAAGACTGATCGAAGAGAGAACAGGACTGCCCGTAAGAGGGTACATGTCTGGTCCATTTGGTGGAGACCAGCAGGTTGGAGCCAGGATAGCTGAGGGAGTAATCGATTTTATGATATTCTTCTGGGATCCCCTTGAAGCACAGCCACATGATCCCGATGTGAAGGCCTTGTTGAGGATTGCCGTTCTCTATGATATACCTGTTGCAAACAACAGAGCCACAGCTGATTTTATACTTAGCTCACCATATATGGACAAGGAGTACGAAAGACATACATTTGATTTCGAGAATGTGTTAAAGGATAGGGTTAGACTGTTCAACAAGTAGAATTGTTGGAAAAATCGATGAATTCAGCTATTTTTGCATAAAAAGCAAAAAAACCTTGCAATTTGGGGATAAAGGTGTTATCATTAACATGAGCTTTAATTCAGAAGTAATAAAAGAAACAACAATTTTGGTTTGCCTTATCAAAGTATAACTCAAATTTATTGTTGTAAAGGTTACATGAATTAAAGAAATAAATTTTTGGAGGTTATGCAATGAAAGGTACAGTAAAATGGTTTAACGCAGAAAAAGGATTTGGATTTATTACAACTGAGGAAGGCAACGATGTATTTGCTCACTACTCACAAATTCAAAAAGACGGCTTCAAGACTCTTGAAGAAGGTCAAGAAGTAGAGTTTGAAGTAGTTGAAGGTCAAAAAGGTCTTCAAGCTGAGAATATAACAGCAGTATAATTTAGACTCATTAACCTCCTGGATTTTTCCAGGAGGTTTTCTTTGTATATGGTGGTTTGACAAGGTGTTGAGCCTGTGTTAAGGTTTAAAGGAATATATTTAAAAAAGGAGAGATTTGATGACGGAACAACAATTAGTTGCAGTAGTTAACGGCAAGGAAATATCAAGAGAGGAAGTACTTAAATTCCTCAACGACATGGGTCCCCAGGTGGCTATGCAGTTTCAATCCCCAGAGGGAATAAAGAGAGTTATTGAAGAAATGGTTAATCAGGAGCTTCTTTATCTTGATGCTCTTGAGCAGAATATGGAAGAGGAAGCTGAATTTAAGGAGACATTTGAAGCAACTAAAAAGAATCTTCTTAAAGGATATGCCTTCAATAAGCTTGTTGCAGATATCGACGCGGAAGAGGAAGAGATGAAGGAATTCTTCCAGGAAAACAAAAATGTTTTCGGCCAGCCTGAAACATTAAAGGCAAGCCATATCCTTGTTGAAGACGAAGATAAGGCAAAAGAGGTAATCCAGGAGCTTAATGATGGTCTAAACTTTGAAGAGGCAGCTGCAAACTATTCATCATGTCCTTCAAAAGAAGCAGGAGGAACACTTGGAGAGTTTGGAAGAGGTCAGATGGTTCCTGAATTTGAGGATGCTGCTTTCAATATGGAAGTGGGAACAATTTCAGAGCCTGTTAAGACTCAGTTTGGATACCATATCATCCGTGTTGATGCAAAGAATGAAGCAGAGGAGCCAGCCTTTGAAGAAGTTAAGGAGCAGGTTCAGCAGCAGGTTCTTGCAAGAAAGCAGGAAGCGAAGTATCAGGAGAAAATATCAGGTCTTAAAGTTAAATATCCAGTAGAAATTTACTAATCAAGAATCCCCTGTCGGTTGCAACCGACAGGGGATTTCTAATTTCTATTTAAAAGCTCTGAAATACTGGTCCGGATATTTTGTTTCGATATCATGATCATGCATATTGCTCCAAACCCAGTTTGGATTTCTGAGAATTTCCCTTCCAAGGGCGACAAGATCAGCCCTCTCGTTTTGAAGGATTTCCTCAACCTGATCAAAGTTCTTGATAAGGCCAACTGCAATAGTTGGAATGTCACATTCCTTCCTGATCTTTTCAGCGAACTGAACCTGGTATCCAGGATAGAGATTCATTTGGGCAGGTGCAATTGCACCTGAGCTGACATGTACCATATCTATTTCTTTCTTTACCTGGTCAACAATCCTTACGATTTCATCACCGTCAATGCCACCAGGGAGATAGTCAGTGGCTGATACCCTTATGATCAATGGTTTCTCATCAGGCCACACTTCCTTTACAGCTTGTATTACCTCCTTTAAGAATCTTGTTCTGTTTTCGAGAGATCCTCCGTATTGATCGGTCCTTCTATTTGTAATGGGGGAGAGGAATTCGTGTATCAGATATCCGTGGGCAGCATGTATCTCAACCAGGTCATAGCCAGCAAGGAGTGCCCTTTTTGCTGCTTCCTTGAATTTCTCCCTTACTTCCTTGATTTCTTCAATACCCAGTTCATGGGGTGTCCTGTAGTCGTCGCTAAATGGAATTGGAGAGGGTGCAACCGGAATGGCAGATATTGATTCTGATTTTCGCCCGGCATGAGCAAGCTGTATTCCTGCTTTTGCACCATAGCCTTTTATGATTTCTACCAGATTTTTCATTCCTTCTAGCTGATCATCAGACCAAAGTCCCAAATCTCTGTCGGATATTCTGCCTCTTGGCTCAACTGCCGTTGCCTCTTGAATAATCAATCCTGTTCCACCGATTGCTCTCGCTCCGTAGTGCATTTTGTGGAATTCCTGTACTGATCCTGTATCATCGCTTGAGTACATACACATGGGAGGCATAACTATTCTATTTCTGATTTCCATATCCTTCAATGTGTATTTTTCAAATGCTTTCATCTATTTATCACCTCGTCTTAATTTATACCACTCTTTCTGTAATAATATCAATTAAAGTTGGTGTATCGAAATAATATTGAATTAAACAGTCAAAATGTGGTATTAATATAGTATGGAATTTATTACTTATATCAACTTGGAGGTGATCTTTTGTTTTCAGATCTGGTCGCAAAATACTTTATTAAACAAAAAATGATGAGAACTGTTATATACTCATTGATTCCACTGATGCTGGTGGCTACATATTATTTCGGACTAAGGGTATTATTATTGTTATTTGTAGTTGGTCTATTCGGAATAGGAACGGAATATCTTTATGAAAAAAAGAAGAATAAAAAGGTCTCGGAGGCGGTTATTATAACCTGTATGCTCTACACTATGACCTTGCCGCCATCAACTCCCTTCTGGATAGCAGCAGTGGGGATTGTATTTGGTGTACTGTTCGGGAAAATGGTATTTGGAGGATTTGGAAAGAACATATTCAATCCGGCATTGGTTGCCAGAGCCTTTGTCTACGTTTCATTCCCAGAGCCGCTTACAATTCAGTGGACAAATCCATCAATGGGATTTCCGGGAGGCTTCGCTACATATTTAAACCAGGGAATTGAAATGGTATCAACCGCTACACCAATGCTTCTTTACAGGGATTCAGGAGGAACTGTTCCCTATATGGATCTTATAATTGGAAATGTATCGGGATCAATAGGTGAAACAAGTGCAATTCTTGTCGTTCTTGCAGGTGCATATCTAATCTATAAAAAGGTTGCATCATGGCAGATTATGGCTGGCTGTATTCTAGGCTTTACAGCCTTGAGTTCCATTCTTCATTTTTCAGGGGTTCCATCAGTGCCAAATCCACTTTATGGAATGGTCGTGGGCGGATTCCTTTTCGGTACCGTCTTTATGGCAACGGATCCAATATCTGCAACCAAGACAAAGGAAGGAAAGTGGATCTACGGTGTCATCATTGGAACAGTTACTGTAATAATAAGGGGATTTGCACTTTTTGCCGGTGGAGTAATGTTTGCAATTCTAGTTGCGAATATATTCTCACCGATTATTGATGAAAGCATTAAGGCATACAAGAATTACAGGAAGGAAAAGGCAGAAGCGAAGAAAGAGGTGACAGCATGAAAAAAACATTCTGGTACCCAATAGTTTTCATGGCGCTGCTTACGGCAATCTTTACATTTATACTTGCATACATGAACTACTCTACAGCTGATAGAGTAGCTGCAAACGAAGAGTATGAGCTGCAGGCCAAGATTCTGTATGTATTTGACATACCAATTGAAGACGACAGTGTGGAAGCTGTTGATGAGCTTTTTAGTGAAAAAATAACCCTTGAGGATGATGTTTTTGTCTACCAGGAGGGTGATTCAGTCGAAGGCTATGCATTTCCCGTTGCCGGTGCGGGACTTTGGGGAAGCATTGTAGGCTATGTTGGAATTTCAGAGGATTATGAAACAATGCTCGGCTTGACCTTTACACAACAGTCAGAGACTCCAGGTCTTGGGGGAAGAATTGAAGATGAGGAATTCCTAAGTCAGTTCAGGGGTCTGGACATATCTGAAAGCTCAGAGGAAGAATACGTGGTATACAGTCCTGCTCCTGGTGCAAATGTAGATGCCATCGCAGGTGCCACACTGACTTCCAAATCAGTTGCAAACTTCATGAATGATGACATACATGAATTTTTGCAGGAAAGAAGGGGGGAATAGGTCATGGCAAAACAAAAAACACGAGAGATTTTTTCAATGGGCGTATGGCTGGACAACCCAATTCTTAGGCAGCTGATCGGTATCTGCTCAGCACTTGCCGTAACCAACCTGCTGGTCAATTCCCTTGTAATGGGAATAGGAACAACATTTGTAACCGCATTTTCATCATTGACCATTTCTGCAATAAGAAATTATACTCCGGGTCACATAAGGATGATGGTTCAGGTACTTATAATTGCAGCATATGTAATCATGGTAGATATATTCCTCAAGGCATATATGCCTGAAATGAGCAAGGCCTTGGGACCTTACATAGGCCTGATAATAACAAACTGCATAATTATGGGACGTGCTGAAGCCTATGCACAGAAAAACAAACCGATGCCTTCCTTCTATGACGGAATTGCAAATGGAATCGGATATACTGGAGTACTACTTTTTATTGCTTTCTTCAGGGAACTTCTTGGATTCGGTTCATTGTTCGGAATTCAGATCTTTGGAGATTGGTGGACACCATGGACCATCATGATAATGCCACCAAGTGCATTCTTCCTCTTGGGAATAGCAATATGGCTTGCACATAATCTGAGGGAAAAGTATCAAAGTGAGGGGGCTAAATCATGATTGAACTTAATCCATTTGTAATCTTTATCGCAGCAATTTTTACAAATAATATGATTTTGTCCAACTTCCTGGGAATGTGCTCCTTTGTTGCAGTATCCAAGGAGATAAACACTTCACTTGGTCTTGGACAGGCCGTAACATTCGTTTTGGCGGGAACCTCAATAATCAACTACTTTGTTTATCATTATCTTTTGGTTCCTTACAATCTTGAATTCTTGAGATTTATAATATTCATAATCAGTATAGCTGCATTCGTTCAGCTTATTGAGATGATTATGGAAAGATATATACCAAATCTTTACTATGCTCTTGGTATTTTCCTTCCGCTGATCACAGTAAACTGTGCTATTCTCGGTGTATCGCTGTTTATGGTTATCCGTGATTACACATTCCTGCAGTCCTTTGGTTTCGCAGTCGGCTCAGGCTTGGGTTGGACTCTGGCCATTGTAGCTCTTGCAGGAATTAGACAGAAGCTCAAAAGAGCAGACGTTCCAAAGGGACTTGAAGGCCCAGGCATAACCCTGATTGTAATAGGGTTGATGGCATTGGCATTTATCGGGTTCTCTGGAATCGTACAAATATCTTAGGGGGGGATTAAATGAGTTCAATAGTAATCTCAACCGTATCACTTTCAATAATAACGGCATTGTTTGCAGTGCTGCTTACAATTGCTGACAGAACAATAGGTAATTATGGTCAGGTTACCATGACAATAAATGATGACAAGCAGTTTACAGTTGACGGAGGAACATCGCTTCTGACTACCCTTAATCAGGAGAAGATTTTTATTCCTTCCGCCTGCGGAGGAAAGGGAACCTGCGGATATTGCAAGGTTCAGGTACTGGAAGGTGGAGGTCCTGTTCTTGCAACCGAGACGCCATTTATGACTGAAGAGGAGCTTGCGGACAACGTAAGGCTATCCTGTCAATGCAAGGTAAAGCAGGATATAAGGATTCAGATTCCTGAGGAGCTTTTCAATGTCAAGGAGTTTGAGGCTACGGTTGAATCAATTGATGACCTGACTGATGTAATCAAGAAATTGAGATTTAAGCTTCCTGAAGGAGAGGAAATAAACTTTAAGCCTGGTCAGTATGTACAGCTTCAGGCACCCCTCTACGATGGAAATGACGAAGAGGTATACAGAGCCTACTCAATTGCATCCTCACCGCTTGAGAAGGGGTATATCGAGCTTATAATTGGATTGGTACCGGAGGGCATAGCAACAACTTATGTCCACCACCATCTTGAGGTGGGCGACAAGGTTACCATCAACGGACCATTTGGAGATTTCTACTATCAGGACAACGACAGGGAAATGATAATGGTTGCAGTGGGTACTGGAGTTGCACCAATTCTTTCACTTCTGAACTATATGCAATCAAAGGGAATTGACAGAAAAGCAAGATTCTACTTTGGAGCAAAGACACCTTCAGACCTGTTTTTGCTGGATCACTTTGAGAAGCTTGAAGAAGAGCTTCCCGACTTTAAGTTTATCCCGTGTCTGTCCCGTCTAGGGGAAGATGATGATTGGGATGGATTCAGTGGACGTGTTAACAATGCAATTGATGAAATGCTTGAAGATGGTGAGAACAAAGAGGCTTATCTGTGCGGCAATGAACCTATGATCGACAGTGTGGTCAAGAGTCTTACCAAGAAAGGCATGCCAGAAGAATTGGTTTACTTCGACAAATTCTAGATTGATATCCCTCGGTTTCCACCGGGGGATTTTCTTTGTAAATAGTACTATCTTTATTTTTTGTGTGATATAATATTTATAGAGACTATGGGGAGGGTTAATATGAAATTGGAGCTTTTTGATTTTATAGATACTACATTGTCACTTATTGAGGACAAGTCTGATGAGTTGGACAGGGTTGCCGGGGAGCTTGAGAAGTTCTTCAATGACAGCTTGTTTATAAAGGACCATTTTTTAAACGTAAACTACAGAATAAAATCAACCGAAAGCTTGAAGGAAAAGATATTAAGGCATAACTTTTACCTTAAGTATGAATCACCGCAGAATCTTGTTGACGATCTTTCAGACCTGATAGGATTCAGAATTGAATGTAGATTCATAGAGGATGAGGCAAAAATCTATGAAGATATTGTAAAGCTTTTCAATAGAAGGGAAGAGGGTGGATACTATTCCAATCCTTTGAATGAGAGCATATCACTTTTACTTGATGAGAAACAGCCGCAGATACAAAAGAATGGATTTGAGATTTTCAAGATTGACGGAAAGTACTCAAAGGATGGAGTTGCAGTGAACTTTGAGCTGCAGATCAAATCCATGGTAAATGTTTTCTGGGGAGACATAGACCACAGGGTGCTTTACAAGAACTTCAACTATATGCTGACAGAGGATTTTTTCAGGGACATAATGTCATCCATCAAGGATAACCTGACAATGATCGATAGACAGCTGATGTTGATCTACAATCACCTAAGCAGCATGGATGCCAGCACAACTCCTGCGAAACGTGCACAGATGAAGGGCCTGCTTTCAAAGATTATTCACGACATATATATTGTCAAGGTACGACATGAAGTAGGGTTCGTGCTTGATTTCAAGAAATCTACTGATGTAATAGTAAATTTTGTATTTATGAGGGTTGAAGATGGCAATGGAAGTTACAGCGAAAACTTCCTGAGAGTTATGAACAGATTGAATGATATTGGAAAGAGTGCCATTGAATTCAACAACTTCATCGAATTTGAAAGAGAAATAGCATATAACGACCAGTTCTCAAGAAGATTTGGCAACAGGATTTTAGATGTTATAAACAAGGACTTCAGATGGAACCTCTTCTTCAAGATCATCTACGAGGTTGAAGAAGGCACAAATGCAGAAGACTTTGAAGGTTTTATGCATTATATCAGATACAGATACAGGGAAATCATCAAGAAATCAATGGATGGAATGAAACTTGAGGATTCTGATAGGAATGATGTTGAAGATTGTCTACTTATGTATATCTATGAAAGCTTTTATCCTGAAGCCAGCATTGATTTCATCAATAACTGTTCAATAGAATCCCTTGGAGAAAAACTGTTGCATCTGATTGGACCATTGAACAACTATGAGGATTGGCTTAGAAACAGGGAAACCATTAGAGAAGCAATTATTGAATTTGGCAGAGTGGAGTAAGGGAAACCTTGCTCCTTTTTATGGAAGTCCGGGGGAATGAAAAAATGGTAAACTTGTCTAAAAATATTATCAAGGGTGTAAAAGGTGCTTTTGCGAGATTTCCTGTCTCAATGATTTATTCGATATTAGTTGGTCTGATTCTTATATTTTTGATTGAAAACGAAAATGTGGTATCATCTGAAACTATTGAAAATCTTGTGAAAATTGCAATGGTTCTTGGAATGGGTATATTACTGTTTCTGGCGCTCAATCTTGGATTTGAATCACAGGGAACCAAGAAAAATGTCAGAATAGTTGGCTTTGTTGGAGCTGCAATTTTTCAGGTTTTGTATTATTTTGTTTTCTTAAACGAGATGAATATGGTCAGTGTAACAAGATACATGGGTACCATTCTGCTGCTGCTTGCATTGATTATGTTTATTCCAAGGTTGAGGAGACCAGATGGTCTGGTAAGCTATGTCAAGGGTCTGACTTATGCATTTTCAATAGCAGCAGTTTATGCAGTTGTTCTTTTTATTGGACTTGTACTTATCGTTTTTACAATAGAGCAGCTATTTGAGATACCATTTGGTGATAGTATTTACATTGAGCTATTTATACTTGTAGTCTTTGTATTTGCAGCTTCAATGTTTCTATGGAAGATCCCTGGCGTTGAAGAATCGGATGACGGATATTATTCGCCTGCTGTAAAAATACTCCTGGAATATATCGTTATCCCATTGATATTCATATATTCAGCAATTCTGTATGTTTATTTCATAAAGATAATAGCTACCTGGGATTGGCCAAAGGGTCTAGTTTCTCATCTTGTTCTATGGTATTCAGTACTTGCAAGTGGATTGATTCTCATATCATCTCCACTTATTGGCAAGAGCAGGATTGTAGAATTTTTCAATAAATGGTTCCCGATTATCAATCTGCCAATACTCCTTATGATGTTTCTTTCAATGGGGCAGAGGATAATGCAGTATGGGATTACAGAAAATAGATATTTTGTCCTGGCATTGGGAGTCTGGGTTCTATTTACCATGATAAATTACGCATTAAAGAATCGATTTGGCAATATTTCCGTTTTAGTTGCAATTGCAATTATAATCACCGTATCACTGTATGGACCAGTGAGCGCCTACAACGTTTCCATAAGGAGCCAGAATAGCAGACTGGATGATTTGCTACAGGAGAATGGGATGATAGGTGAAGGTGTACTTGTTGCTGGAGGAGATGTCAGCCTGGAAGACAAAAGGGAAATTAACAATATTATCTACTATTTCCAGCAGAATCATTCTCTTGATGATATAAAAACACTGCCTGAGAATACAGAACCGGGTAATCTATCAGAGGTTCTTGGCTTCGACTATGAGCCTTATTCAAGAGGTGATATGAGTGGTAGCTTCAATATTTATCTTGCGAACATGGAAAGTGAAATTATTGATGTATCGGAATATGATTACTATTTTAGAACTTCAAGCTGGAATCAGGAATTAATGGAATCAGGACAAATTGGATCCAAATTTACAAAAGATGACAATCTCCTTGAATTGTACCTGGCTGATAGAGTAATTTTCTCAGAAAGTATATCTCCGCTGATTAAACAGATTCTTGAAGAGGACGGAAATCAGCCTGGAATAAGTTCATCAAGAGATCAGGATCAGATGACATTCCAGATGGAAAACGAAAATGCAAGAATGAAAATAATTTTCACATCCATTAACGGGACATACGAACCTGGCACTGAGCCTGATATAAGAAGCATGGAATTTATGGTTCTTCTCGGAATAGAGTGATAATTAACCCCAACTTGGGTATAAATTTAAGGGTAATCAAAAAGAAAGGGTGATTATATGTTAAAAGAGGAACTCAGTGCAATCAAGCAGGCTATCATGAACGAGGTAGAGGGCTTTGAATTTTACAGAATGGCTGCCAAGCAGGCAGGCGAGGGCGGAAGCAGAGATGCCTTTATGGAACTTGCAAATGAAGAGAAGAAGCATATTGAATATTTGGAGGCGCTTTTCATCAAAATCAAGGATGGAATTGAAGATGAAAAGGAAATGGCATTTATGGAAGGTCCTCCATCACCTGAAATCTACAAATGGGATAAGCTGGACAAAGACATGACTTCACTGGCCATGTCGGTTTTCAGTATAGGAATCCAGATGGAAAAGGATTCAGTTGATTTCTATATAAAAGCCAAGGAAGAGACTGAACTTGAAGAGGCAAGAAAGCTATACGATATGCTTATCAAGTGGGAAAGAGTACATCTTGAGCAGTTTACGGAGCAGTACAATATGTACAAGGAAGACTGGTGGGCAGACCAGGGCTTTGCACCATTTTAAGCTTGGAAATGACAGGGGGAGACCCTGTTATTTCTTTGTAGAAGGGAATGAATTTTGATGACGGCTTTAAAACAACTTGGACTTATTCTATTGATTTTATGGACTGGACAAACTTTACAGAGCATGTTCGGGCTTTCGCTGCCCGGTAATGTTCTTGGAATGATGATCCTGCTATTTCTCCTTATGACTGGGATACTACCATTGAAATTGGTGGAAAAAGCAGCAGATGTTCTGCTTGCACATCTGACTTTTCTTTTTCTACCTACAATTGTAGGGGTTCTTACTGTTGCTCATTTGCTGGGTGAAAATCTGGTTTTACTCTTGCTTATTCTTGGAGTAGGTATCGTGGTTGTTATGGTAACCACGGGTCTGACAGTCCAGTGGATATTAAGAAGCAAGGAAAGGGAGGAGAACTGATATCATGTATGATTATATAAATACGCCGATATTTGGTGTTGGAATTTCAATACTTGCATTTGCCCTTTCCAGCTATATTGCAAAGAGGACCAAAATAATGCTTCTAAATCCGCTGCTTGTTGCAATGCTTATTGTTGTCGGTATTCTTTTGATCTTTGATATAGACTATGAAACCTACAACCTTGGAGGGCAGATGATAACCTTCTTCCTGGGACCTGCGACTGTTGTGCTGGCGGTACCACTATATAAGCAGAGAGAACTTTTAAAAGGGAATCTGACACCTATACTTGCGGGAGTACTCGTGGGCTCGGTGGCAGGGATTTTGTTCGTTGTTCTGGCGGGTAGACTCCTGGGACTTGACAGGTTGCTAATAGCATCCTTGGTGCCGAGATCAACCACTACTCCAATTGCCATGGAAATATCCATTCTTTTGGAGGGAAATCCTTCCTTGACAGCCATATTTGTTTCCATAACGGGTATTAGTGGGTATATGTTTGGAGAAAAGATTTTAGGGCTATTTGGAGTTCGCAATCCAATTGCCAAGGGAATTGCAATGGGAACTTCTGCCCATGCAGTTGGAACAGCAAAGGCAATGGAGATTGGAGAAGTTGAAGGTGCCATGAGTTCACTTGCAATAGGGGTAGCTGGGATTGTTACAGTTCTTATTGTGCCGGGAATATTGTGGTTGTTGAATATAATTTAATGGAGGGATAAAAAATGAAGGAAATTTATCTTGCTGGAGGATGTTTTTGGGGAGTGGAAGAGTATTTTTCAAGAATTGAAGGAGTTGTGGATACTGAAGTTGGATATGCCAATGGAAGAAGAGAAAATCCATCTTATGAGCAGGTCTGTACAGGTACAACAGGTCATACTGAAACAGCTTATATAAAATATGATGAGAATGTGGTTGAGCTGGAGCACCTGCTTGACAAGTTTTTTAGGATAATTGACCCTACGCTGTTAAACAGACAGGGTGGAGATATTGGCAACCAATACCGTACAGGAATTTACTATGTTGATCCGGATGATCTACCACTTATTGAGAAGAAAATGGACGAAATAAGAGAACAGCACAGGGAGCCTGTGGTAACTGAAGTTGAACCCATAAAGTCATACTACTCGGCTGAGGAATACCATCAGGACTATCTGAAGAAAAACCCAGGTGGCTACTGTCACGTGGATATGAGTGTGTAGGGGGGATAAAGTGATCAAAGTTGATGCAGTGGAAAAAATGAATGAAGAGGATAGGCTAAGGTTCATGAATCTCCTCCTCAAAGGACAGGTGGATTCGGAAAAAAATGAATTGGCAAATCTTTCAAATGCAACTGCCATAATCAAGGCTTGCGTGGAGGATCTCAACTGGTCAGGATTTTATCTTATGAACAGGGGCGAGCTTGTACTTGGACCCTTCCAGGGGTTGCCTGCATGCAATAGAATTCAGGTGGGAAAAGGTGTATGTGGTACGGCTGTAAAAGAAGAGAAAACTCAGCTGGTACCTGATGTTGATCTGTTCCCGGGTCATATCGCCTGCGATTCTGCTTCCAGTTCAGAGTTGGTTGTGCCAATCGTTAAAGAGGGCAAGGTATATGGGGTGTTGGATCTTGACAGCCCTTCCAAGGATAGGTTTGGGGAGCTTCACCAGAAATATTTTGAGAAATTTGTTCACATTTTGAATGAATATATAGATTGGGAAAAGGTTACGGCTTAACAATACCTCAGACAGGAGTTGTTCAAATGAGCAGAATGCTGGAATTCCATAAGATGATTGAAAACTCCCGGTTGGTCTCAGAAGAAATTTTGAAGAATCCAGCACCGGAATTTATGAGTGAGTCTCACAATTCTCCCACAGGAGAGAACAGGCTGTACCTGGGGGAGAATCTTCATGCAATGTCAAACCTGATTGATTATGGATTCAGGGGCAGGTTGGATCTTGTCTATATTGATCCACCTTTTTTCTCGGGATCTGATTATCGCAAAAGGATTTCCATTGGCAAGGGAGAGGATGAGCTTGTTTTCTATAATGATGCATACAAGGATACTTGGAAAGATGGATTGATGGACTACCTGGGAATGATTTCAACCCGTATTTTTTTGATCAGGGAGCTCTTATCTGACAAGGGCACGATTTATGTTCATGTAGACTCCAGAACCGCCCATTATATGAGATTGATCCTGGATGAAGTCTTTGGCGAGAATAGATTCCTGAATGAAATAATCTGGTCCTACAAGTCTGGTGGTGCCGGAAGAAAAAGCTTCTCCAAGAAGCATGACAATATTCTGGTATATACAAAGACCAAGAACTTTATCTTCAATCCACTGAGGGAGAAATCCTATAACCGTGGAATGAAGCCATACAGGTTTAAGAATGTTCTTGAGTATGAAGATGAAATTGGATGGCACACTCTTGTAAATATGAAGGATGTATGGAATGTCGACATGGTCGGCAGGACGTCCTCTGAAAGAGTGGGATATGAAACTCAGAAACCGGAAGCACTGCTGCAAAGGATAGTATTGGCATCCTCAAATGAAGGCTCAATTGTTGGGGACTTCTTTATGGGAAGTGGAACCACAATCAAGGTGGCGGAAAAAAATGGCAGAAGATGGATTGGAGCTGACAACAGCGTCCACAGTGTTGTCACCTGTGGAAGCAGGCTCGGTGATTCAGCAGGCTACAGATTATTCCACAATCTGGATATGGAAGATTCATCCATTGACTTTTCAGTTAAGGGGAACAGAGTCGGTGAAAGGATTGGCATCTCAATTGAGGATATAAGAATTGATCAGGACTTTATAACACTGAATTCATCAGATCCTGATCTGGCAGAAAGAACACTTAAGGAAAAACCATCAAAATACATTGACTATCTGGGAATATATAGGGTAAACATTCACAGAGAATGCATCAGGGAATGGTATGGTCCAGAGGTTGAAACGGAGTTTGAAATAGAGGATTTTTTCCAAAAGGAAGACCGTATTGTTATCAGATTGATTGATATATTCGGAAACATTTCAGAGAAAGAATTGGAGGTCTAAGATGAGAAAAACAGAGGGGCTTAAGCCAGAGAGAGTATTTTATTATTTTGAAGAACTGACAAAGATACCAAGGTGTTCATACGATGAGCAGAGAGTCAGCGACTATCTGAAAAGCGTTGGTGAAGGACTGGGTTTGCAGGTGATCCAGGATAAGGCATTGAATATTATAATAAGAAAACCTGGAACAAAGGGATATGAGGACAAGCCAATTGTGATTATCCAGGGTCATATGGACATGGTTTGTGAAAAGGCAGATGACTGTGATATAGATTTTTCAAAAGATCCGATACCTTTTGAAATTGAAGGAGATTTTATGGTCGCCAAAAAGACAACACTTGGAGCAGATAATGGGATAGCTGTTGCAATGGGACTGGCAATTCTTGAGTCGGAGGATATACCCCATCCACCAATTGAGCTACTTGTAACGACAAACGAGGAATCCGGAATGACAGGAGCAAAGGAACTGGATGTAAACAATCTAAAGGGCAAGATTCTTATAAACATAGATTCCGAGGAAGAGGGTACCTTGCTTGTAAGCTGCGCCGGTGGAACAAGATTGATGGTAACAGCTCCCCTGGAATGGACTGAGCCGAAGAACAAGGCCTATGAGCTAAGAATAAGCGGACTAAAAGGCGGTCACTCCGGAATGGAGATAGACAAGGGTAGAGGTAATTCCAACAGACTGCTGGCAAGGGTTCTCAGTGGAATGCAAAAACTTGATTATCAGCTTTTGCACATCGAAGGCGGTTCAAAATCAAATGCAATACCAAGACTGTCAGTTGCAAAGATTACTTTGGATAAGGACAATCTGGAAAAGGCGAGAGAGCTGGCAAAGGAATACCAGGAAGCCTTCAGGAACGAGCTTGCCACCAGTGACAGCGGTGTTCAAGTAACTCTTGAGGAAACTGAAATGACTGACAAGGCAATAGCCAATGGTGTCAGGGATAGAATAATTTCAGCCATGATGCTGATACCAACAGGAGTACAATCCATGAGTCAGGATATTGAAGGTCTTGTGGAGAGCTCAAATAACATGGGCGTTGTAACAACCCTCCATGATAGGGTAACAATTGAAAACGCCATTAGAAGTTCAGTAAAGACTCTGAAGGAATATATTGCAGCTCAGATTGGAGTACTTGCTGAAAGCCTGTCACTCCAATGGGAGACGTCAGGAGACTATCCTGCATGGGAATACAGGAAAGATTCATATATCAGGGATGTATTTATTGAGGCTCACAGGGAAGTGGCTGGCAAGGATCCAAATGTGGAGGCCATCCATGCCGGGCTTGAGTGTGGTCTATTCGATGAGGTGATGGATGATGTGGATATGATATCCCTCGGACCTGATATGGCCGGTGTTCATGCACCTGGTGAAAAGCTGAGCATTTCATCTACTGAAAGAACGTTTAAATTACTTCTTGAAGCATTGAAAAAAATAAATTGAGTTTTCACTTGAATAATGTCCACCATATAAGGTACTATAACAGTATAATATAAAAAAAGGAGAATGATGATGAGCGATAACAAACATGTACACGATGAAAACTGTAACCATGATCACGACCACGAGCATGAGCATGAGGAAATGGAGATAATGACCCTTACACTAGACGACGAAACTGAGCTTGAGTGTGCGGTAATTGGAATATTTGAAGTAGAGGATAAGGAGTATATTGCACTTCTTCCATTGGGAGATGAGGACAAGGAAGAAGAAGATGAAGTTCTTCTATATGAATACAAGGAACTGGCGGAAGAGGAGTTTGAGCTAGCCTTGATTGATGACGAAGATGAATTCGATCTTGTTTCTGAAGCATTTTATGCGCTATACACTGATGAGCACGAAGAGGAAGACGAAGAATAATCTTACTGGGAAGTACTTTGCATCTGCAAGGTACTTTCTTTCAATATGAGGTGACTGACTTGTATAAGCTAATAGCAATAGATCTAGATGGGACACTTTTAAACAGCAGGAAAAAGATATCAACAGAAAACAGGGATATGGTAAATCACATCATAAATCTGGGATACCAGGTTGTAATTGCAACCGGCAGAAGGTATTATTCAGCGAAGCTGCTTGTGGATGAACTTGACAGCCATCTTGTCATAATGGCAAACAATGGGAACATTGTCAGAAGCTCAATGGATGATGTCATCTTGTTTTCCAAGTTTCTGGATAAGCAGTCCTACTGGGATATTCTGGATGAGGCTAAAGACCATAAACTTAGGGGGATAGTCCATGTTGATAAATATCTCGATGGTATTGACATGGTAGTGGAGCAAGATGACCTGCACAATGACCATATGAAATATCTTACGGAAAAGGATGATAGATATTTGATACTGCCTGAAAAGGAGCTATATCTTCTTGACAGGGTTCTTGCGGTTGTTTTTCCTGGAGATCTAAAGTCAGTTCACAGGTTTAGCGATGCTGTTCTCCAAAAGTATCCAGACAGGTACAGCTCGCATGTATTGGAGAACATATATATTGCTGAGGCCATGTTCGAGGCAATGAATCCTGGTGGCAGCAAATGGAAAACCCTGCTCGAGTATGCAAGTTCAATCGAGATTAAACCTGAAGAAATAATAGCAATAGGTGATGATAACAACGATGTTGATATGATTCTCAATGCAGGACTTGGAATTGCAATGAAAAATGGAAGCGAGCTTGCAAAGGAAGCGGCTGATATCGTAACAGATAGAGACAACGACCATTCCGGCCTTGCAGAGGTGCTGGGAAGGGTATTGAACGTATAGAATCAGAGGTGTAAAGTGGAAAAAGACGTATATAATATATATTCCAGCTATCTAAAAGATAAATATGGAGAAAAGGTATACAAGCTTCCCGTCAAGCTGCCCCTAACCTGTCCCAATAGGGATGGAAACTTAAGCAGTGGAGGATGTACCTTTTGCGGAGAAGAGGGAGGATCCTTTGAGAACCTTTCATCCTGCCTAAGTGTGGAGGAACAATTGTCAAGAAATAAAGAGCACATAGGCAAGAAGTACAAGGCAAAAAAATTCATTGCATATTTTCAGAATTTTTCCAACACATATATGCCTTTTGACGACTTTCAAAGGTATATAAATGAAGCTTTACAGGAAGATATTGTTGGAATTTCAGTATCTACAAGACCTGACTGCATCGACTCGAAATATTTGCAATTTTTAAGTGATATCAAGTATAATAAGGGTATAGATATAACAATCGAGTTGGGACTTCAGACTGCAAACTATCACAGTTTGAAGAAAGTAAACAGGGGACATGGACTTGCTGAGTTTATTGAAGCTGTAATAAACACTAAAAGCAATGGCTTAAGGGTATGTGCCCATGTAATACCAAACCTACCCTGGGACGACATGACGGATGTAATTGAGACTTCAAGAGTGATTTCAGCTCTGGGAGTAGATGAAGTCAAGTTGCACAGTCTCTACTTGATGGAAAATACTGTGCTGGCAAGGCAGTATGAAAATGGTGAATTTGATCTTTATCCAAAAGAGGAGTACATCAAAAGAGTAATAGCTTTTCTGGAGTATCTGGACCCAAATATTGTTGTACAGAGAATTATCGGGAGGGCTCCTGAGCAAGGTGCGATTTTTGTCAACTGGCAGGAATCATGGTGGAAGATCAGGGATGAAATTATTCACCGCATGGAACATGAAAAGACTTACCAAGGAAAGAGATTTGACTACCTTGGTGGTAAAGCCTTAAGAATCTTTAATCAATCATCTGGAGAAGGATAAATTTAAGACAAGAAAGGTAAGGTGGTTTATCATGGTTAAATTCATTTTAGGTGAGAAGGGTTCAGGGAAGACAAAGTGGTTAATCGACAACGCCAACAAGGACATGACAGAGGGCAATGGCAATATTGCGTTTGTTGACGTGGACGATAATCACATCTTCAGCTTGAACTATAATGTTAGACTGATTAATGCCATGGAGTTCAACGTGCTTAATGTACGGTCCTTCTATGGCTTTTTATGTGGGATTATGGCGATGGACTACGATCTGGAGAAAATCTATGTGGATGGGATCTACAAGGTTATGAGTGTTGAGTTCAACGACATGGTGTACTTAATTGATTCACTGAAGAGGATTTCAGAGAAATTCGAGGTTGAGTTTTACATCAATATCGACTACACAATGGCTGAGATTCCTGAGAATCTGAAACCATACTGCCACGAAATAGAGATTTAAGGGGAGGGAGCCTTCGGGCTCCTTCAGTTTTTTATTAGGGGGTGAAAAAGTGAGGAAAGAAAGACTTGACAAGGTTCTCGCCAATATGGGAGTTGGTACGAGAAAGGAAGTCAAAGAGATGATAAAAGCCGGGATGGTAACAATAAATGGCAATATTGTAAAAGCGGCTGACTTCAAGGTGAATGTCGAGGAAGATGAAATAATATGTGGAGGGCAGATGATTAGGTACAGGGAATTTGTCTACCTGATGATGAACAAACCCCATGGCATGGTTTCATCAACTGATGACCCCAGAGATTCCACTGTAATTGAGCTGCTGGATGACTTCTATAAAAATTTCAGGCCATTTCCCGTAGGAAGATTGGATAAAGACACTGAAGGATTATTGCTAATTACAAATGACGGCAAACTTGCTCACGATTTACTCTCCCCCAAGAAAAAGGTAGGTAAAACCTACTACGCCACCATTGATGGTGCCTTGGAGGAGGAACACGTAGAAATCTTCAAGAAGGGAATATTACTGGAGGATGGTTACACTACCCTGCCTGCAGAATTAAAAATCTTATCATCAGGTGTGATTTCAGTGGCTGAAATCACCATACAGGAAGGAAAATACCATCAGGTTAAAAGAATGATAGGTGCTCTGGGGATGAGAGTCTCTTATCTTAAGAGAATCAGAATGGGACCGATCTCCCTTGATGAGAGCCTGGAGCCTGGACAGTACAGAGAACTTACTGAAGAGGAAATTACCTCCTTGCTGAACAGGTGATATGTGGTATAATACCAATAAGAATAGAGATTAAAAATTAGAATGGGTGTATAATTTGATTTATCATAGGAAAAAAGGTTTGTTTGAGACATTTTTTGAACACAGGTCTGCTCTTATTACTCAATACGAAAACGGAGACATTAACAAGAGAGAATTTCTAGAGTACAATTATGATTTTGTAAGAAGAATGAATGTGAAGCCTTTTATCAGAGTGGATAGCTTTGAAAAGGGAATGTACAATTATCAGTATTACAACGTATTGGCAAAGTATTTCAGAATGCTTGCTAAAGAGGTTAAATCCTCAAGGAAGCATCAGAAGTATTATGTTCAGTATCTTAACAAAGGCAATAATTACTATCACGAAAAGGACAAGTCTGCACTTGCACTCCTAAAGCTTATTGAGTTTGAAGGTGTGGAGGCATACTTTATTAAGTGTGAATCAAAAGGTCTGAAGGATAAGCTTTATGAGATATTGCTGCTGGATTACAAGGAGGCAATCTTTCATTCAAAGGCAATCTGGCTTCTGGATATTCTAAAGGAAGAGGGAGTCTTTTCAGACAAGAGACGGATATCAGTAATAGATGAGTACATTAACGAGACCTATTAAATAAGACTGGCCATTGGCCAGTCTTTTAGTTTGTAAGTAACCTTACTACATCTTCAGTTGGAAGTCCTAGTTGAATATTGTATGTTCCTGATTTTAGCTTGGTGTCCAAACCCATTTCCACAGCCTTTGCAATAAATTCCCTGCTGCTGTTGACAACTCCCTTTTCCTCAAGCAATAGTCCAATCTTTCCTGGCATGCTGCCTACGGGAATTTCTACTTTAACCACTACAGGAGACGATGGTTGATTTGGTTGCTCCTGTGGCTCTTCAGGAGGATTGTCTCCGCTGGAGGGATCATCCTGTGGATCTGTGCTATCAGATGGTTCATCTTCGTTATCGGAAGGGTTATCATCTGCTCTGCTGCTGTTATCGACCACTATTTGTCCAGGTGTATGTGATTCAAGTGCATCTTTGGCAAATAGAACATCCAGTCTCCAACCAATTACGCCTACGACAATCACTATTATAAATACCATGAAAATATAATCAATTGAGTCGTATAAAATATCTCTGATTTTGTCCATTAACTTCATCCAGTTCACCTCTGTGTATTCTAAACGTCTGTTTTTTTCCTTTTTTACTCATATTGTAGTATAATTATAACATAATCCATAAGAAAAGGTGAGATAAAATTTGAGAGAACTAAGAATTGAAAGAAATGATAGCCAGCAAAGATTGGACAGATTCCTTAAGAAGTACCTGGCAGATGCTACGCAGGGATTTATATACAAAATGATAAGAAAAAAGAATATCAAGGTCAACGAAAAGAAGGCGGTTCCCGATATGATGTTGGAGGAAGGGGACGTGGTTCAGTTGTATCTTGCTGAAGATACCATTGAAAAGTTTCGTGGGCAAAGGCAACACTCCAGATCAAGAATAGATCTGGACATTGTATATGAAGATGAAAACATTGTGCTTATAAACAAGCCTGTCGGTCTTCTATCCCATGGAACCGGCGAGGAATTCCAGGATAATGTTGTGGATGCACTTGTAGGCTATCTTATTGATAATGGTGACTACGTTCCAAGAGTGGAAAAGACCTTTACTCCATCAATATGCAATAGGCTGGATAGGAATACATCTGGGATTATTGTGGGAGCAAAGAATTATCAAAGTCTTCAGCTGATGAACCAGGCAATCAAAGAGGGCATGGTGGCTAAATTCTATAAAACAATAGTAAGAGGGACCATCAAGAAGGATTTCGAGCACAAGGCTTTCCTCACAAAGGATGAGGAAAGGAACAAGGTTCAAATAAGTGATGATGATTCAGACGGAGGAAAGGAAATCTGGACCAGATTCAAGGTTCTTAAAAATTCCAGGGATTACACAATGCTGGAAGTGGAGCTTATAACTGGTAGGACACATCAAATCAGAAGTTCTCTTTCATCCCTGGGCTATCCTGTTATTGGTGATAGAAAATACGGCGACAGAAGAATTAATGAAGAGTTCAAGCAGGAGTACGATCTTACGGATCAGTGGCTTCACGGCTACAGGCTTATATTTGATGGTCTGGAAGAACCCTTGGATTATCTTAACAATAAAGAGTTTACTGCAGATGTAGGTGGTTTGTTCAAGAGGATAGAGAGAGAAATATTTTAACGGCGAGGTGATTGATTTGGGAAAGCTGATGAACTTAAGAGTAAATGGATACGGAGAAATCAATGTACCTGAAGGAACGACTCTTCTGGATATTGCAAAAGAGGTTTACAAGGATGAATATTTGAATTATCTGGGTGCAAGGATAAATAACGAAATATATCCTCTCTACAAGGAAGCAAATGACGGTTTTGATATTCAGTTTCTGGATAACAGGGATGTGGATGGGTACCGGATTTACACCAAGACCATATCAGCAGTTTTTATAATGGCTTGTAAAGAGATTTATCCGGATAAAGATACAATCATTCATCATTTTCTGGGTCCTGGACTCTATGCTGAACTGGATGACAGACACGGAATTTCATTCAGGGAAACTGAGCTTCTCGAAGAAAAGATGAAGGAGATCATCAAAAATAATATAATGATTGAAAGATCTGACTACACCAAGGAAGAAGCCATTGAGATATTCAAGGAACATGATTATTCAGATAAGATAAGGCTTCTTTCCTCAATGGACAAGGACACGGTAAGCATCTACAAGATTGGTGATCACGTGGATTCTTTCCATGGTTACCTGGCTCCTTCGACAGGATTCGTAAGTGAGTTCAAGCTGAAATACTACTATCCAGGAGTGATTATCTTATTCCCAAGCAGGAAAAATCATTACAACATGGATAATTTCAAGGACCAGAAAAAGCTTGCAAAGATTTTCAAGGAGTCCAACAACTGGCTTGAAATACTTGATCTTTCCAATATTGGATCCTTAAACGAGAGGGTAAACAACGGTGAACTGAGGGAACTTATTCTTATTTCAGAAGCCCTACATGAAAAGCGGATTGCTCAGATTGCAGATAAGGTTTGTCAGGACCATGAGGTTAATATGATTCTAATTGCCGGACCGACGTCGTCGGGGAAAACGACCTTTGCGAAAAGACTCTCCGTTCAGCTGAAAGTAAATGGCAAGAGACCAATCTCCATTTCAATGGACGATTATTTTGTTAACAGGGAAGATACTCCCCTTAACAAGAATGGGGAACCTGATTTTGAATCAATAGACTCAATAGATCTCAAGCTTTTTAACAAAGATCTAGTTAAGCTTTTGGAGGGAGAATCCGTTCAACTTCCAAAGTTCAACTTTTTGACAGGTGTAAGGGAACCTTCGGGGAAGTGGATAAGAGTAGACAGGGATCATCCGATTATCATTGAAGGAATCCATGGACTCAATCCCAAATTGACAATCGACATACCGGAAAAGAATAAATTCAAAGTATATATATCTGCATTGACCCAGTTGAACATAGACAATCACAATCGTATTTCCACTACTGACACCAGACTTATTCGTAGAATGGTAAGGGATGTAAAGTACAGAGGAAATCCACCATCGAGAACATTTGAAATGTGGCAGGGAGTTAGATCGGGTGAAGAGAAGTATATATTCCCATATCAGGAAGAAGCGGACGTTATGTTCAACTCATCCCTGGTATATGAAATGTCTGTACTGAAAAAATATATAATGCCTCTTCTTCAGGAAATAACTCCGGAAAGTGTATATTATTCGGAGGCAAAGAAGCTGCTCAAATTCCTGAAATACTTTAATCCGATAGAGGATGAGGGATGTATACCTCCTAATTCAATTTTAAGAGAGTTTATAGGAAGCTAAGAGGTGCGATTATGAAAAGAATTTGGATTGTGTTATTGGCTCTCTTGCTTCTAACAGGATGTGGTGAGGCTATATCTTATGAAAAACCAGTTGAAGAGCAGCCTGTAGAGAGTCTTCCTCCACAAGAGGAAGAGGCTCCAAGTCAGGAGGAGCTTCTAGGGGAAATTGTTGAAGGAATGAGTATAGAGGAGAAAATCGGGCAGCTTATTATGGCTGGAATTGATGGAACAGAAATAAGTGACAGGGAGAGAAGCCTTCTTAATGACTATAGGATAGGTGGATTTATCTTGTTTGCACGAAACATATCAGATGAGGAAGGAACCAGAGATCTCCTGGATAGTCTAAAAGAGGCCAATTCGGAGCATTCAATACCCTTGTTTCTCGCAGTGGATGAGGAAGGGGGGGTGGTGACAAGATTATCCGGGATCTATGGGAATCTTCCACCACAATCAAGACTTGGAGAGAGTGGGGATCCTGAACTTGCATACAAGTATGGCTCGATTCAGGGAGAAAAACTGAAGAGACTTGGGCTTAACGTAAATTTCAGCCCGGTACTTGATGTAAATTCAAACCCTGATAATCCAGTGATTGGCAACAGATCATTATCTGAAGAGCCTGAGCTTGTTGCACAATTGGGGATCCAGGTATCAAAGGGAATTGCGGACCAGGGAATTGTTCCTGTTGGAAAGCATTATCCTGGTCATGGTGATACTGATGTTGACTCCCATACTCTATTGCCTGTCATTGAAAAGTCAAAGGAGGAGCTGCTCGAAATGGAGCTCCTTCCTTTCCAGAGGGCAATAGATGAAGGGCTTCCCGCAATAATGGTTGGTCATCTATTGGTAGCATCACTAGATGAGAAGCCTGCATCACTTTCAAAACCCATAATTGAGGGTCTTCTAAGGGAAGAGCAAGGCTTTGGGGGAGTGGTCTTTTCAGATGACCTAACAATGGGGGCCATTACAAATAGTATGAATGCAAGTGATGCTGCTGTTGAGTTTATAGTGGCTGGTGGAGATGTCGCATTGATTTGTCATGGAGAGGACCAGGTTGTTGAGACATTTGATTCAATGATGAGTGCCTGGGAAAGAGGTTATCTTGTTGAGGATGAAATTAATGATAAGGTTATTCGAATCCTTAAGCTTAAAGAGTATTTCAAACTTGAGGATATCCCGGTCAAGAGGATTTATGAAGATGAAATTGACTGGAGAATAGATGAATTATTTAATTAGGGAGTGGTACCTTGTATGAAAAGGGTAATTGGAATCGATCTAGGAGGGACTAAAGTAAACGGAGCTGTTGTGGATGAGTCTGGAGAAATCCTGAAATGGGATACCCTATCCACAAGTAAATCAGGCTCCCCTGAAGAAGTGATGGATGGAATAAAAGAGTTGGTCCATATGCTCTCTGAAGGGGAAAATATTTCAGCGATAGGTATTGGTTCACCTGGATTTATAGACTCAGTGAATGGAAAGGTTCTCTCAGTAGGAGGAAATATTGAAGGTTGGGCAGGAACTGAAATCAAGTCGCCACTGGAAAAGGAGTTCAAAATACCAGTACAGGTCGAGAATGATGCCAACGCAGCTGGCTTGTGTGAGGCCTGGATTGGAGCTGGAAGGGATTTGGAGAGCTTTGTCATGCTGACAGTGGGAACAGGTCTTGGTGGTGCTTTATTTACCCGTAGGGAAGGTATATGGAGAGGACATCATTTTCAGGCTGGTGAAGTTGGGCATTCGATTCTATATCCCGGAGGTCATCAATGCAGCTGTGGACAGAGGGGTTGCACTGAAGAGTATGTTTCAGGTACCGCTGTTGAGAATGAATACGAAAGGCTATCAGGCATTAGAAAAAGTGGGAAAGAAATATTCGACACTTGCAAAAGTGATGATATAGCCAGAAAAGTAGTTGCAAGGTTTGCATGGGATTTTGCAGTATTCCTGCTGACCATAAAAAACATGTTTGATCCTCAGGCTGTAATAATTGGTGGAGGAGTAATTCTTTCAAAGGATCACTGGTGGGATGAAATGATAGGCAATTTCCAGAGCGAGGTAAACAACGATCCCGGAATAACAATTTTGCCCGCTCTATATCTCAATGACTCGGGAACCATTGGTGCTGCAAGAGCAGCATTGGATAGAATTGAGGAGGTGGATTAATATGGAATTCATCAAGATGAGAGATGGCTACGAGATATATTTTCGCGATGAACCAGCTCAAAACCCAAAGGGAGTTATTACTATAACCCATGGGTTTGCTGAGCATTGCAGCAGGTATGATCATGTCTCGAATTATCTGATTAGGGAAGGATATTCCATTATCAGATATGATTTAAGAGGTCATGGAAGGAACAAGAAGAGAGGTCGTTTGAACAGGTTTGAGGATTATGTGGATGACTTGGCTGAAATTGTTCAGATGGTCTCAGAGAAGTATCCTCATTTGCCACAGATAACCCTTGGCCATAGTATGGGTGGACTTATAACTGCACTTTATGGAATAGAGCATCCAAATTTGGTTACAGCGCAGATACTTTCTGGCCCTACTGTAGGGAAACTTCCTTCAGCTGAAAAGCTCCAACCAGGAATGATGAAATTTTTATCCGGTATTGCAGGAGGATGGAAGTTGAAGAATCCGGTTGATGAGGGTTTATGCGGCAAGGAGGGAGTCTACGAGGACTACATAAATGATCCACTGGTACTTCACAAGGTATCTCTTGAATTATACTATCAATTTCTGTTTAGAGCTTCTGAAATGATACTAGAAGGTGCTAAGGAGTACAATTACCCCTGCCTGATCATTCATGGGAAAATAGATCCAATTGTGCCTGTTGAAATCAGCAGATCTTTTTATAACACCATTTCATCTCAAAAAAAGGACCTCATTGAGTATGATGGTCTTTACCATGAGATACTGAATGAGGACAAAAAAGATGAAATTCTGGATGGTATTATAAATTGGATTAAAAATCTTTAAGCTGGTGATCTACTTAGTCTAAACAATATTATCAGCGCTATCAAAGATGAACCAAAGCCAACGCCTGTTGTAAGCTTCATTCCACCAAAGTCGTAAAGTAGGGGTCCAATCAGGGAATATATTGTTACTGTGGCTGCATTTATTGTGTAGTACAAGGCAAGGAAGGTTCCTCTTTTGCCAGGCTGTATTTCAGAGGAGAATGCCTGGTATGCTGTCCAACCTCCGTCGAGTCCAAATGCAAATGTAAAGGCAAGCGCTATTATAAGCACTACGCTTCCAACGTATGGAATTGGAAACAAGCCAAACACCATTATTGTAAAAGCTATCCTGGAGAAGGTCAGCTTTCCGATTTTGTCTGAAAATAGGGTTGCAACAAATATTCCCAGAACTGTTCCAGCGGCTATAAGTGAGTAGCTGATTCCTATTTGACCCTGAGTAAGTGAGAATTCCGATGATAGATAAAGTCCCAAATAGTTAAACATATTAACGGGTGCTGAAATTACTAGAAATAGTGATAGCAGCACTTTTACTGTTCTTGGATGCTTTAGAATCGCAATAAACTCATCCATGTTCAGCTGACTGCTTTCCAGAATTTCTGTTTCTGGTAGTTTTCTCAGAAGAATATAGGCTATTGCTGCAAGTATGCTGATTGGAAGGTATATGCTTATAAGATTGTCAAAGGTACTGGTCATGTAAGCAGTATAAAGAGGACTTCCCAGTAGTGCAACTCCAAATGCCGTTCTCAAGATACCACTTGCCTTGCCTCTGTTTCTATAGTCGATAAACTCTGATATATATGACATAAGACTTCCACTTAGGGAGAAATATCCCAGACCGATCAGAATACGACCAATTGCAAAAATGATGGCAGTTGGAGCAAATCCGCTTACGATACTGCCTGCAAGAAAGAGCAACAGAGAATAGGATATAAGCCTTTTGTTTCCGTATCTGTCAGCCCAAACCCCAAAAAGTGGCACCAAAATACCAACTGCAGAATAGCCCAGATTGAAAAGTATTACCTGGCTATCCCTGATTCCAAAATAATCTGCAAGGTAAGGTGCCAGTGGTCCGATGAAGTTCATTTCCATTGCAATGATAAACTGAATAATAAAGGTTGTAGTAAACATTAGTGTCTGGTTCATAAGTGCCTCCATAATAAGATATTCCTAATAAATATTTTATTAAAAACATAGAATTTTTTTAAAATAATGTTATAATATTCGTGTGTCTAAGTAAAATAATCCCATTTATCATATCATATATTTGAAATAAAAAGAAGTAAAGGAGTTGCCTATGTTCAAGAAATTTGTATCCTATTACAAGCCGCATAAAACCTTATTTATAACTGATATGTTTTTTGCATTCCTCATATCTGTCTTTGATCTTGTATTTCCAATGTTTACCAGAAATATGATAAATACAATTATCCCTGAAGGGAATATGGAATTACTGATAAAATGGACCGGCATCATGGTATTCCTGTTTATACTACGTTATATCAGCCAGTACATAGTTGCATATTATGGTCATTTGCTAGGAGTTAGAATTGAACATGATATGAGACGTGATATTTTTACACACCTTCAGACGCTTCCCTTCAGCTATTATGATAACACAAAAACCGGTCATATCATGTCTAGGATCGTAAATGATCTTATGGATATTACAGAGCTTGCTCACCATGGACCAGAGGATGTTTTCATATCGACTATCATGCTGGCGGGATCCTTCACCATATTGATGTTTATTGAATGGAGACTGACTCTTATAATATTTGCCTTTATTCCCCTGATGATATGGTTTGCAATCAAGAAGCGGAAGAGGATGGAAGAGGCATTTATGAAAGCCAGGATGAAGATTGCAAGTGTCAACTCTCAGATTGAGAACAGCATAAGTGGTGCCAGAGTTGCCAAGTCCTTTACAAATGAGGATTATGAGATAGACAAATTCAATGACAGAAACGCCAGGTTTGCAAGTGCCAGAGGCGAATCATACAAGGTCATGGCTGAGTTTGTATCTGGTGTAGGCATTATTTCAAGCGCTCTTAACTTGCTTGTAATATCACTGGGAGGTTACTTTGTTTACAGAAATATAATTGATCTTGGAGATTTGTTTGCCTACACATTATACGTAAACTTCTTTATGCAGCCGATCAAGAAGCTTACTGATTTCATGCAGCAACTTCAAAACGGTATGACTGGATTCACCAGGTTCCAGGAGGTCATGGGCATTGAACCCTCAATTTTCGATAAAGAGGATGCCTTGGAGCTGGAGGATGTTCAGGGCAGGGTTGACTTTAAGAATGTAACCTTCAGCTACGGAAATGATGATGATAAGGTATTGTCTGGAATAAACCTTACCATTGAAAAAGGCAAAACGGTTGCTTTGGTAGGCCCATCGGGTGCTGGTAAAACCACTCTGTGTCATTTGATTCCAAGATTCTATGAAACTACTTCAGGCGAGATTCTAATTGATGGAATAAATATTAAGGACGTGAAACTAAAGTCCCTGAGAAAAAACATCGGTTTGGTTCAGCAGGATGTATTCCTATTTACAGGGACCATTCGGGAGAATATTCAATATGGTAAGCCAGATGCTACTGATGGGGAAATAATTGATGCTGCCAAGAATGCAAGCATACATGATTTTATTGAGAGACTTCCCAAGGGCTATGATACTTTTGTTGGAGAAAAGGGAGTGATGCTTTCAGGTGGTCAAAAACAGAGAATATCGATTGCCAGATTGTTCTTGAAGAATCCACCTGTTCTAATACTTGATGAGGCAACTTCGGCATTGGACAATGAAACTGAACGGATGATACAAAAATCACTTGAGAGATTATCCAAAGACAGAACTACCCTTGTTATTGCTCACAGGCTGTCGACTATCAAGAATGCTGATGAAATTTTTGTGATGACAGGGAATGGAATTGAGGAGAAGGGAAGTCATCAGGAGCTGCTGGATCGAGGAGGCATATATTCTGTGCTTTACAAATCACAATTCAGAGATCTTTAAGTGTAATTCATTTGTAACCGCTTATTAATTGGATTGTAACTACTGGGCTTTGCGGGTATAATAATATGTAATGGAAGGATACCAATAAAGAGAACCGGATGAATTCCAAGAGTAAACCTAGGGGGGATAGTATGAGCAGAAAAGTACTTGTAGTGGAAGATGAAGAATCCATAAGGAAATTTATTACAATCAATCTGGACAGATCAGGCTATGATGTTCTTGAAGCACCTACAGGAGAGGAAGGTCTGAAAATAGCGGACGAGGAAGATATTGATATTGTAGTGCTTGATGTTATGCTACCTGGAATTGACGGTTTTGAGGTATGCAGGACTCTTAGGTCAAAGTATCCCCACCTTGGAATAGTTATGCTTACAGCCAAAAGTCAGGATATTGACAAGATCATGGGTCTGGAGTACGGAACTGACGATTACATGACCAAGCCCTTTAACCCGACTGAGCTGGTTCTGAGAATAAAATCACTTGAGCGCAGACTTGAGTCAGAAGGTGGCCCGGAGGATACTATGCTTGAATATCCACCTTTTAAGATTGATGTCTATTCTAGATTGTTCTTTAGAAACAGTGAAGAAATTGAGCTTACTCCCACTGAATTTGCAATAGCCAAGCTTTTTGTCGAGAATCCAGGCAAGGCTTTTAAAAGGGATGAAATTCTGAATCATGTATGGGGAGTGGATTTTGTAGGAGATTCCAAGATTGTTGATGTAAATATTAGAAGACTGCGATCGAAAATTGAAGAGGATTCCAGCCAGCCATTTTTTATTGAGACAGTATGGGGTGTTGGATATAGATGGAGAGCAAAAAGTTAGGAGCAGGAAATGAGACGAAGCATAAAATCAAGGCTTATCAAGAATTTCATGCTGATAATACTTGTGACTGTTATATTCCTGGAAATACTGCTTATAACGGGAATAAGAAATCATTATTATAAAAATGTAGAAGACATTCTGACAAGTCAGATAGAGTTTTCTACTAATTTTTATGCCCGATATTTCTCTTCTGGAACTCTGGAGGGGATTTTAATTGAGGACACTGATATTTTCTGGCAGCATACAGCTGCTCAAGTACAGATACTGGATCTGGAAGGTAACATACTGATGGATTCTCTGGGAATAAACTTCACAGATAAAATTGAGACTCCTGATATACAACAGGCATTGAATGAGGGTAGAGGTGTATGGACAGGTAATGTGTCATATGATGACGAACCTGTAATGGCTGTTGCAATGCCAATTGAGAGCACTGGTGATAGCATCGGAATCATAAGATTTATCTCAAGCATGGAGGAAACAAATAATATTATCAATCAAATTTCCCAGGTATTGATTCTAATTGGACTACTGGTAGTTACCATTTCGGGATTTCTAAGTCTGTTTTTGGCAAATTCAATAGTGAAGCCTCTTAAGGAAGTAACTGAGGTGGCAGAAAAAATGGCTGATGGACAATTCAAGGTCAGAAGTGAAGTTAGAGTAAATGATGAAATTGGAAGACTTTCACACACGTTAAATTACATGGCTGAGGAAATAACAAGAAAAGAAAACATGAAAAATGATTTTATATCATCGATTTCTCACGAGCTGAGGACTCCTCTTACATCCATAAAGGGATGGGCAATAACACTTAAAGACTATGAGGAGCTGAGCAGAGATATTCTAATGGACGGACTTGAAATCATTGAAGCTGAAAGTGACAGACTTACGGGAATGGTGGAGGAGCTACTGGATTTCTCAAGATTTACCTCTGGAAGGATAGCTCTCGTAAAAGATACTGTGGATATAAAGGACATCTTAAAGACAGTAGTATACCAGATGATGCCAAGGGCACTTAACAACAACATCGATTTCAATGTAGACATTGATGATGACATCAGCCCCATCCTGGGTGATGAAAATAGAATCAGGCAAGTCTTGATCAATCTGCTCGACAATGCCTTTAAGTTTACAGGAGAGGGTGAGGTTGACCTGATTGCTTATGAAGACAAGGAATATCTTTTCATTGAGATAAAGGACAATGGACCTGGTATCCCAGAGGAAGAGCTTCCATATGTCAAGGACAAGTTTTTCAAGGGTAAGAACAGTAAATCACATAGCGGAATCGGTCTTTCCATTTGCGATGAGATAATTGGACTCCATGACGGTGTTTTTAGAGTCGAGTCAAATGCTGGGGAAGGGACCACTGCTATTGTAGGCTTCCCAAGGGAGGTGTCAGCATGAAAAAACTATTAATTGCAATACTCGTAGGTATATCATTTCTAATGACATCCTGCGCGGTAATAGAGGGAGAAACAAAGGAAAGAATAGTGGCACCGGAGAATAATCTTGCACCAATAACCGGCAAGTGGGAAGTAACAGAATTGGTTTATAGCTTAAGTAGCATCAATAACCAGGATGAAGCTACCAATATAGGCGAATCCGGACTTTTTCACAAGGATGGAGTTGTACTGGGCCAGGATTATACCTCAAATCCGTCATTTAAAATAAAGAAGGTCAGAACAAGGGATTATCTGATTTCAAAATTTAAGCTTAATCCTGCATCACTTCAAATTGAGGATGACTATATCAAGGTGATAACAATTTTGAATGAAGATCAATACTTCACTGAATTTATTGAGATTGACCAGGACACCATGCTTGTTTATTTGAATGAAAGCTTCTATAGGCTGGAGAGACAATTGGAAGAAGTAAGCCTTGATGAGGTAGAGAGATATATAAATGTCGAAAAGAACGTTCAGAGAAACCTGGGTGAGATTGCTGATGAAAGCCTAAGTACAGGATTACTCCTTGGAATAAAGACTCAGGGTTTTGATGATACCTATCAGATCCCTACATGGGAATACAAGACCTACTGGATAAACATGCAGAACAGAAGTCTAGAAGGCCTTTATGAGCTGGACAGGTTATTGCTGCCAAGAAAGAATGGTTTCTGGTTTATTGACCAGGAAAGAAATGTTGAAAATGGTATAATTTCAGATGAGATTGAAGCGACTCCTCTATTTACACCGGAGAATAACTCAGAAATAATGGAGGCAATGGTTTTTGATGCCAGAGAGAGGTCATTGTTTGAGGAGAGACCTATACCTTCGATATTGAAAAATATTCTTTTTGTGGGTAATGACTATATTTCAGTTGAAAATATTGAGTTGGACAGGGAGGATAGAAGGACACTGCAGGTTTATGCTATTGACAATCTTGCTGAGAAGAAGCCCATCAAGCTTTCTGACCTGATAGGTGATACTGGAAGGGATCTTTTCCAGGAGGGTGTAAGAAGTGTAGCTGCAATTGATGACAATATAATGATAAATGAAGAGAATGTTGGGCTGGTAAGAAGAAATGGTTACTGGACACTAAAGGGTAGAATCAATTACAAGGAGAATGAAAAAGAGCTCTACAAGGACTTCAACATAAAGGCAATACCGCCAAAAGAAATGGTTAGTTATGATGAATTGGCTATTCCATGGGATGCTGTTAAATTGACAGTACCGGATGTTGAGGATGTGTTTTCATCACCTAGCAATGAATTTATTGTTGTAATAACCACCTCTCATATTGTAATATATTCTCTAGAAGAGTATGATATAAATAATACACCTGTAGCAAGGATACGCCTGCCAAATGATTCAACAGTAATAATGTCAGAGTGGGGTGTAGGAAGGTATCCGCAGATATGGCAAAACGAAATGATTAAGCATGGGGCTACGGAGATAGAGAGATAGCTTTGTGGGACATGACAATTGAAGGGATTGATTTTATGGGGACATTAACTACCCTGTTTTCTAAGGTTAAGGAAATATTGGCTGAGCTTGCAGGTTATTACGACGATTCGAGAATGATAATCTATATTACATTGGCAGTTATTGCAATTACTCTTTTGACACATTTAATATTTAAAAAGGTCAAGATTATGAAGTACTTGCCGGGCTTAATTGTACTTGGAATAGGCTTGTTCAACTTATATAGTGTCAAGGACAATCTGACTTCTGATGAAAGTCTTATCAACCTGCTGCTATTTATTATAGGTACAGTGGCGGGTCTTGTAGGAATGCTATTTGCACTTATAGTTGGAATATATTCAAAACCGGTTAAAAAGAAAAAGCGAAAGACTGCAAAGAGTAATGCTGAGAAGAACAGCACTGAGAAAAATGAAGAAAAAAAAGAAGATAAGACAAAAGAAAAAACAAAGAGCTAGATAAAACCCTGAATCAGTTTGATTCAGGGTTAGTATATTTCAGGATTTAAAAAATGAACAGTTGTGATTCCTATTGCACCAGACTCCAGAGACTCTATAATGGTTTCCCTTGAATCCAGGAATCCACTTGAAATTACGGGTGTCTTGGTTTCTCTTGCAACTTTTTCAATAAGCTTTGGCAAAACACCTGGTAGTATTATTGCACAATGTGGTCTGGTTTGTTTGATTTTATCTATGGTGTAATCTAGTTTGTATTCATTGTAAATGGAAAACCTTCCTAAAGTAAAAATCCCCATTTCCTTGCTCTGTTCCATTAGAACCGGTTTTGATGTAATTATCCCATCTATTTCAATATTTTTCGATATAAATTCAAGACCCCAGGAATCTTTTGAGTAGCCATCTATGGCATCCAGATAGATGTAGATGTTCTTTCCGCTATTGTGCGCTTTATTGGAAAGCTGTCTTAGATTAAAAACATTGCCTGTCATCAAGAAGATGTTTTGGCAATGGGAATCAAGAGCCTTGTTAAATTCGTCAAGTGTATTAACCTCAGCTATTATGGGATATTGAATCAAGCTATCAAATAATCGGTTCATGTAGAGCCTCCTCAACCAGTTTGATTTTATTCTCACGGGAAAGCGATTTTATCTTAATTTCTCTTTTCATTGCAGAACTCTTGTCAGGATGCTCTTCATAATACACCATCTGAACAGGCAGTCTGGATCTTGTATATTTGGAAGCTTTACCATCATTGTGTTTTTTCAACCTTTTATCCAAGGAATCAGTGTAGCCGGTATAGAGGCTATTATCTTTGCATTTGAGAATATAAACGTAAAACAAATTAGTCATCCTTTCCATCAATTGAATCGAGTACTTTTCTGATCGTTTCGAAGGAGTGCCCTTTTCGTTGAAGATAGCCTCCAATTCTTCTAAATCTTTTTTCGGATTTATCTTGAATTATGGATGAATACTTTGTTTTAACGAGATCCACCAGCTCCTGAATTTCCTCATGATATTCTTCTTCGAGTGCGAGGTCAATTAGTTCTTTTGACACACCCTTTTGTAAAAGTTCGTTCTTTATTCTGTAAGGACCGAATTTTTTGAAGGTTGTTTTATCCCTTACATAGATTCTTGCAAAGTCAAGGTCTTCAATATATCCCGCTTGGGATAGGGACTGGATGACATTTTCGATGGTATCCTCACTGAATTCCTTCTTGAAGAGATAATCTTCCAGCTCCTTTTGTGTGCGCTGTCTAAAGCTTAGGTAATGGTATGCTTTGGATTTTGCACTTTGAAGTTCATCCCTGACTTTGATTTTATCAATGGTCTCTTCATCAATCTCCAACCCTTTTTTAAGTCCAAGTTCCTCTTTGGTGGAGTAAAACAAACCAAAGGCAAATTCGTTGTCAATGAATATGTTAACTCTCTCCGGATCCTTTTGTGAGGTAATATTTGTGATAATCATAAGATGTCCTTTCTTAAGGGTATTCTAGTCTTTCTTTACAAGCACATAGATTCCCAGAACTATCAACAGTGCAGGCCAAAGCTTCATTACTTGTCTCATTGTGTAAGAAAACCATGGGAACATTGTATTTCCAAGCAGTACAATTCCAATTATCACCAGTCCTATTCCCATTACAAGTCTGCTGTTGTCTTTTCTTTCCTCGCCATTTTCCTCATCAGAGTGTATGTAGCCATCATCCTCAGGTATAACCAGTCCGCAAATCAAATATGCAAGAGCAAAGGTACCAAATGAGGTAAGTGCAAGTATAAACCAAATAAGTCTTATTATCGTCGGATCCATGCTTAGATATTCTCCAAGGCCTCCGCATACACCGAAAATATACTTGTCAGACCTTGACCTTCTCAATTTTTTCATTGTATTCCCTCCCATTCTGTTTCTCATTTTGATAATATCAGATTTGGGCTTCAATGAAAATAGGCAGCTTAAATTAATTCCCATGCAAACGGGTTTGTGGTAACATAATAAGGGGTGATAATGTGTTTGATTTAATGTCAATTGGATTTAAGTATGTTTTTGTTTTCATAATATATTTGTTTATCTTTACCATCATAAGAATGATATACCTGGATATCAGGAATGTAGACTATGGTAATCTTGATTCTGGTGCATACCTGAAGCTTCTTAACAGAATTGACACACTTCCATATAACTTAAGCGACAGTTATCCTGTTGAAACAGAGTTGACGCTGGGAAGACAGAAGGACAATGTTATTCAGATCAAGGACCCCTACATTTCCAAGCATCACTTCAGAATTGTCAAGGATGAAGAAGAGTTCTTTCTTGAGGATCTTGGAAGCTCAAACGGTACTTATCTCAACGGGGAAAAGCTTCTCGATGTCACAAGAATCAGAAAAGGTGATATGGTCAAAGTGGGGGAGCTGGAATTTATATTTATTGACAGAGAATAGGAAGTGGATTAGATGAACGATAAGTTAAATAGCAAGACTCCTAGAAAGCTCTTGTTTATATTTGAAATCCTTTCCTTGTCATTGATATTCTTATATAGCTGGGAAGGCATCCAAACTGAAACATATACCATAGCCATAGGACTTGTTGTATTGATATATTTTTCCAACTTTATACTAAGTAAAATATCCAGTGGAGACAACTACATTTTTCTGATAGTAAGCATGCTGATTTCAATTGGAATAATTATGATATACAGGATCAGTCCTGAACTTGGATTAAGACAGCTTATGTGGTTGACGGTTGGAATAACAATGTTTTTTGCTGCTTATTTTGCAATTAGATACATTGGATTTTGGGAAAAGTTGGCGCCGCTGTATCTTGCAGCGTGCTATATTCTATTTGCAGTAACTTTTGTGATGGGAACAAGAACACATGGTGCAATCAACTGGATATCAATTGCAGGAATAAGCATACAACCAGCAGAAATAACCAAGATAATTGTCGTATTTTTGCTGGCATCCTTCTATGGCGGAATTGAGAGGTATCGCAAAATCAAGAATGCAGAGCTTTTCCTTATGGGAATAATGTATTCATTTATAGCACTACTGTTTTTACAAAGAGACTTGGGAGCCGCCGTGATTTTCTTTGGAATCTTCACAGGTCTTCAGTATATTTACTCTGAAGACAGAAGACTAATCTGGGCAAATGTTGGTTTGTCAATGATGGGTGCAGTTTCAGGATATATGCTGTTCGACCATGTAAAGGTAAGGGTCGTTACATGGCTTGATCCATGGCCACACATCAATGACAAAGGATATCAGATAACTCAGTCTTTATTTGCAATAGCAGAAGGTGGCTTCTTTGGTACTGGATTGGGAAGAGGTAACCCTTCCTTTATTCCTTTGTCGTATAATGATTTCATTTTTTCAGCGATTAGTGAAGAGATGGGAATATTTACAGGAATTGGAATTATCATGCTCTTTATGCTGCTTGTTTACAGAGGGTTTAAGATAGCCTTAAGGCAGGATAGCCAGTTTTACAGAATTATTGCTTTGGGAATTAGTCTCATGTTTGGGATACAATCCTTTGTCATAATAGGCGGAGTGCTTAAGGTTATCCCCTTGACAGGATTGACTTTACCTTTTGTATCATATGGAGGGACTTCTGCAGTTACAAGCTTTATTGCATTGGGAATACTTCAGGGAGCCTCTGAAAAAAGGGGAAAGGCAGGTAAGTCAAATGAATAATGAGAGAAAAAGAATAATCACAATACTTGCTGCCATTTGCCTTGGATTCGTGCTGCTTATTGGTTATTTAAGCTATTTTCAAATGTTCGAGGCTCAGGCTGTAAGAGACAACTCATACAACAAGAGGCTGTGGATAAACGAAGATAATATTTTAAGGGGAAGTATAACAGACCGGAATGGTGAAATCCTTGTATATTCAGAAAGTCATGAGGGAGATGTTCAGAGGATTTACAAGTATGACAATCTTTACAGCCATGTAATAGGATATAGTCTAAGAGATTATGGAAAATCAGGATTGGAGAGAAAATACAACTCCTATCTTGTAAACGCAAATGAAAATACTGCCATAAATGAGTTGATAAATCTAATCAATCCATCTGGAATAGGGAACAATCTTAACCTGACTATACACCACGGCTTGCAGAAGAGGACAAGAGAGCTTATTGGTGATAAAAAAGGCTCTGTAATTACACTGAATCCAAAGACAGGTGAAATTCTGTCCATGGTAAGCACGCCTGATTTTGGGATTAACAGTTTAAGCGAGAACTGGACCAGTATTTCTGAGAATACTGAAAGCCCTATGCTAAACAGAGGAACACAAGGATTATACACGCCGGGCTCGGTATTTAAAATCGTAACTGCCACAGGTGTAATTCAAAACGGCGTACCGGAGGCTGTATATCAATGCACCGGAAGCACAGTTATTGATGGTTATACGATAAGGGACTTTGATGAGAGCGGACATGGATCATTAAATCTGGAACAGGCTTTTTCAGTTTCCTGCAACACCTATTTTGCAGAGCAAGCAGTAGCATTAGGTCATAATCAATTAAGGAATATCTCAGAGGATTTCTTTTTCAATCGGAGTATTGAATTTGAGCTGGAAACAAACAAGTCGGTATTCCCAGCTGAATCAATTGGCCTTACCGACCTGGGAGCATCAGGAATAGGGCAGGGGAGGGTTCTTGCAACTCCACTCAATATGCTGATGATAACAGCAGCAGTGGCTAATGACGGTTACATGCCTATGCCTTATATTGTGGAAGCTGTTAGATCTCCTCAGGGTCAAACCATTATGTCGCATGTAAGTGAGTCAAAAAAAGTACTTCAGATTGGTGAAGCTCAGGCACTTCAAAGAATGATGAGAGAGGTAGTAAGGATAGGAACAGGAGCCAATGCTGCAATTAGTGGAGTTGAGGTAGCTGGAAAGACAGGGACAGCTGAAAATTCCTCTGGAAGAAATCACGCGTGGTTTGTTGGATTTGCACCTCTTGAGGATCCGGAGGTTGCAGTTGTTGTATTGCTTGAGGAAGAAGGATCTTCAGGTGGCAGGGCAGCAGCTCCAATTGCAAGGGAGCTAATGGATTTTGCACTAAAGAATATATCAAATTAAAAAATGCTCCCACGGGAGCATTTTTGATTCAGAGTCTTATTCAAGATGCAAAACTAAAGGAACTTGCTCTTTAGATTATTCCAGTACATATCTCTGCTGAAATTTAGCTTGTAAACTTTTTTGTCTGAAGTGGTCAAATCTATGGATACAATATTATCATACTTGAACTCCATACCGTCGTTTAGTACTAGAATTGAATTCTCATATCTCATTTCAGGCTTGATTTGGATTATTGCATCTCCTGGTATAACAGCACTATTTGGAAGGCTTCTGTATGCACTTGAATTGATTGGTGCCAAGGGTGTAATTTGCAATGATTCAAGACTCGGATAAACGATACTTCCCCCAGCTGAAAAGTTATAGGCTGTGCTTCCTGATGGAGTTGAAACTATTAAACCATCACCACTGAACCTTTGCAGGTGGTTTTCATTTATAAAAACCTCTAGATGAACTACCTTGGAATGAACTCCCTTGATTACTATTTCATTTATTCCAGTTAGGTAAAAGCATTTTTTCTTTGTACAGACCTTTGCATCAACAAGGAATATATTTTCAACAAGGTAATCCTTATCCTTATACCTTCGGATAAAAGTGTCTATTTCATTTGGCAACAGCTCCTGGAAAAAGCCAAGATGGCCTGTATTGATTCCAATAAAAGGGATTTCCGGGAATGCATTCCTGTGGATTGCCCTAATAAAAGCACCATCACCGCCGATGCAAATATTCAATTCCGCATTTTCATTGTAGGTCTCAGAAGGTTCGAAACCATTTTTTTGCAACTTATAAATCAAGTTCTTTTTAGTTTTTCTTGATTCATAGTTTTTATTTGAGATTATGTTGATTATACGTTCACTATTCATAGTACACACCCTTTATAAAAGTCAGTATTTAATTGTTTCAATTTTTTTTGTATTAATCCAATAAGTTGGATGAATTCTTGTTATAATAATTCTAACACATCAGAAAGAGTATTAAAAGATGGAGAGGAGAACATTAATGTATAATGAAGATGAGAATACCCTCATATTTATTAATTATGAAGAGACAATTGACCTGAAGAGTTTCCTTAAAGACAAAGGATTGTCGGGTAGAATGATATCCAAAGCTTTGAGAAGTGGTGAGATCAAAATTAACTCAAACTCCTGTAAAGGAAAAGATATTGTGAATAAAGGCGCAAGAGTTTATTTCAGGATGGAAGAAGAGGATAGTGATATGATGCCTCAGAAAATGGATTTGGAGATCTTGTTTGAAGACTTGGATATTCTGGTTCTTGACAAGAAGCCATTTATTCTGGTCCATCCAACCCCAAATCATCCTGAGGGCACACTTTCAAATGGGGTTGCCTACTATTTCATTGAGAAGGGGATCAAGAGAAAAGTTAGGATACTCAATAGACTTGATAGGGATACATCTGGTGTTATAGTATTTGCAAAGAATCCCTATGGGCACCAGCAATTGGCTGGCCAGATGGAAAAGGGAAGCATTGAAAAGAAGTATCTGGCTGTTGTTCACGGGATAGTTAAATCAGATAGTGGTCTAATAGACTTGCCTCTTGGCAAGCATGAAGATGGAATTAGACAAACTGTACGGAAAGATGGTTTACAGGCACTTACAAAGTATAGGGTTATGGAAAGAATGCAGGATAGTACTTTGTTGGAACTTGAGCTTGTAACTGGAAGAACCCACCAAATCAGAGTGCATCTTTCTCATATTGGGCATCCAATAATGGGGGACAATCTGTATTCTGAAATGGAAGCTCCAATCGACAGGCAGGCACTTCATGCTTACAGCTTATCCTTTTACACTCCCAGATCGGGTGAATGTGTAAATATTAAGACAGACATGCCTGAGGATATGAAAAAGCTGATTCGTCTTTTAAAAATATCAAAATATTAAGGGAATTGATTGAAGTAATTAGGAAAAAGTAGTATAATATATTCAAGGAATGTTTCTGCGATGTGCGTTATTCTCATATAATTCAACCGACATATTATATACGGGAGTCAGACGTTCGGGAATGTATAACATGCCCTCTTTGAGGGGAAGTTAGAAATTTTCGGCTAGACACCCACCTGCACTTACGCGGGTCTGAATTAGACGAGAGGACGGCATTGCGGGAATCAATCTGATAATAAAAACCCTTGAAAAAGGGTTTTTATTTGTTTGTACTATTAGAGTATCTGTATAGGATACTTTTTTCTGTTTCTGAAAAGATAAATGTATTTAAAACCCATTTCTTTTAGCATCTTTTCACTGGATTTGTATTCATAGCCTACATGTTCTGCTATATGTGAATCTGAACCAAATGTTACAATATCACCACCTAGTTCCTTATATAATTTTAGGATAGAAGGCTTGGGGTGAGGAGCACTCAGTCTATACCTAAGTCCACCTGTATTTATTTCAAGGCCTTTACTTTTATCAATTATGACCTTCAAGATTTTTTCTATCTTGTTCATATACAAATCATACCGTTCAATTACTTCCTTGTCGTCTATGTATCTGTCTATAAAATCAATATGTCCAACCACATCATAGTTATCATATACTTCTACACAATGTAAAAGTTCATCATAATACCTGGATATTATTTCAGATGAGGATAGTTCAGTGCTGCTGTAGTCATGGAATATATCTTTTCGATTGATGGTGTGCAGAGACATTATGACAAAATCAAAATCATACTCTTCCACGAAGTCGTTATACCGGGACTCAAGTCCAGGTTGCATTCCTATCTCAACTCCTGCTAGAATCTCGATTTTATCGCGGTATTTGTACTTTACCCTGTTGATATCCCTAAAGTAATCCAGTGGCCTGAAAAGAAGGTCTATTTTGTCCTCGGTTGCCTCAAGATCAACATGGTCTGTAAAGCATATGGTTTTAAAATTTTTCTCAATTGCATTCTTAACAATTTTCTCCATGGGTGTTTTTGAATCCAGGGAAAAATCACTGTGAATGTGAAAATCGTACATTAATTACAACTCCTGTCGTTTATTTTCATTTCTCTTCTTTATCTTCTTTCTCCGTATACGAATGGCAAAGTTCCAAGTTTTGAATAATCTTATAGGGAACTTTGCGTCATGAGTATCAAGGAAAGCTTCATTTAAAATCATTATCTAGAGCTTTCCTTATATTGTAGCTGATACAGATTATAATACAACCCTTTATTATTCAACAGCTCCTGATGAGATCCCATTTCTTTTATCTCACCCAGTTTTAAAACTATGATTTTATCTGAATGCTGTATTGTGGACAATCTGTGTGCTATGGCAATTGAAGTTCTTCCTTCAATCAACTTGCGAAGCGCATCCTGAATTAAAATCTCTGTCTCGGTGTCGATATTTGAGGTAGCCTCATCCAGAATCAAAATCTGGGGATTGTAAACGAGGGTTCGAGCGAAGGCAAGTAGCTGCCTTTCTCCGGAGGACAGAGTTGAGCCTCTTTCCATCACAGGTTCATCATAAGCTTCAGGAAGCCTCGATATGAATTTATGGGCATTTACATATTTAGCGATTTCAATAACCTTTTCATCACTTATGTCTTTATTCAGCTTAATATTATCCTTGATATTTCCCGTAAAAATAAATACATCCTGAAGTACTACTCCAATCTTTTGCCTTAAAACATTTTTATCCAACTCCTTGATGTTTATGCCATCAACCAGTATTTCACCTTTCTGAATATCGTAAAATCTGGTTAACAGGTTTATTATGGACGTTTTTCCTGCTCCAGTTGCACCTACTATTGCAACAGATTCCCCTTGGTTAATTTTAAAGCTTATATTCTTGAGTACCCAGTCATCATCATTATATGCAAACCATACGTTTCTAAATTCAATTTCTCCTTTAAGATTATCTATATTAATCGGAGATTCAGGGTTTTCAATAACCATGTCTGTATCAAGGATCTTGAATATTCTCTCACTCGAAGCCATGGCTGATTGAAGGATATTATATTTTTCAGTAAGATCTAAAATAGGATCATAGAATCTTTGAAGATAGTTGATAAATACAAATAATACTCCAAATTGAATACTCCCTGAGATTACGTTGCCAGCTCCATAGTATACCAAGAGAGCTATACCCAGGGACCTTATTACTTCTATAGACGGTCTGAATATGGCAAAGTAGGTGATCTCTTTTTTTTGGATATTTAGATAGTCTCTATTTATCTTATTGAAATTGTCAAGGAACTTCTTTTCTTTCTTGAAAATCTGAATTGTTCTCATACCGGAGATGTTTTCATTCAAACTTGAGTTGATTTTTGCCAATTGAACTCTGGAAAGTCTGTATACTTCTCTGATGTACTTTCTAAAAACTACTGATATCAGCAGTATTACAGGAATCAGAGAAAATGAGACAAGTGCAAGTTGAAGATTTAGGCTTATCATTACTATCATAATTCCAGTTAGCATAAAAAAGTCCTTGAACAAATTCACCAGGACATTTGTATACATTTCATTCAGTGTTTCCGTATCGTTGGTGACCCTTGTTACAAGTCGCCCTATTGGATTGTTGTCAAAGTACCTGACAGACAAGCCCTGAAGATGATTGAAAAGTTCATTTCGAATATTGAATATTATCTTCTGGCTTGTATAGTTCAATATATATATCTGCAGATAACTTAGGAGAAAAGTCATAACAATAACAACTGCAAATATAACTGCTATCCTGTCGAGCCCTTCAATATCTCTGGCTCTAAACCTGCGGTATTCTTGCTCTGAAAGCAGTTGACCAGCTGTTGAATCTGGAGCATCTGCATCAATCAGATAATACCCATCAGTTCTTTGAATCAATTTTTTTAAAGGGTAATTATCTGAATTGACAAATGAATCTTCAAGTATATAGGCATTGTCCCCAAGGATTATGCTTTCATGGTTTGTTGATTCCTCAACAGGCACTTCCACTACAGGCTTTTTATAACCGCTGATGTGTTCGTCTATTGCTATCTTGACAAGATATGGATTTAAGAGCTCAAGACCGGTTATGGCAATCAATAATAGAATTGAAACGGTCAGCAGAATCCAATATGGTTTTGCATATTTAAGAAGTCTCTTCATCAGTTTCCAGTCGTAGGCTTTACCTAGTACTTCTTCTTCATGAATTCTATCCATTTTTGTCCTCCTTACTGCTAACCTGCTCCTCAAGAAGCTGTCTTTGATATAGTTCAAAGTATTCGCCTTCTGCCAAGAGGAGTTCATCATGAGTACCTCTTTCGACCACCTTCCCATCATCAAGGAAAATGATTTCATCTGCACCCTTTACAGTGGATATTCTGTGACTGATTAAAAGTGTTGTAATGTCTTTTGAGAATCCTTTAATTCCTTCCAGGATTTTTTCCTCAGTTTCTGTATCAACAGCTGAAAGGCTGTCGTCCATGATTAACATGGGAGGTTTTTTAATAAGTGCTCTGGCTATACTCAGTCTTTGCTTTTGACCACCAGATAGGGTCACACCTCGTTCACCGATAACAGTATCGAACTTTTGTGGAAAGTCCATTATGTTATCATAAAGTTGTGCCAATCTACTGGCTTCGGCAATTTCTGAATCAGCAGGTGGTTTATCGTATGCGAGAGCGATATTGTCACGGATGCTCTGAGAGAATAGAAAATTATCCTGAGGTACAAATCCAATGTGCTTCCTAAGATCATCCAATGAGACATCCCTGATATCAGATCCATCAACAAGGACTTCTCCACCTGTAATGTCATACAATCTCAGTAGAAGGTTTGCTATTGTGCTTTTTCCACTGCCGGTCCTTCCGGTGATTGCCAAAGTTTTTCCTTCAGGTACTTTAATGCTAACATTTGTCAAGGCATTGTGCTTTGTGTTTGGATAGGCAAAAGATACATTTCTAAACTCAATATTACCCCTAAATGGTCTTAAGGGTATAGGATTTTCTTTTTCCTTAATTTCAGAACTTTCATTGAAAATAACATTCAACCTGTCCAAAGAAGCGGCACCACGTTGCAGCACATTGATCACCATGCCAAGAGCTCTTGTAGGCCAGATTATTATGCCCAGATATGAATTGAATGCTACGAAATCTCCTAGACTTATTGTTCCGTTTATAACTTGTCGCCCTCCATAAAAAATAATAACCAGATAACTAATGGAGCTTATTAGTTGAAGAAGTGGATGGAAGCCACCATGTACCTTGACGAGCTCCATATTTCTATTGAAATTGTTTTCATTTACCGATTCAAAGTTAGTGGAAACAAGTTTCTCCTGCACGAAGGATTTTATAACCCTGATACCTGAAAAGCTTTCCTGGGTAATATCAGATAAATTTGAGAATGCCTCCTGAACAATTTTAAACTTCCTGTATATAATCCTTCCAAACTTGGTTACAAGCAGAATGATAATTGGCAGAGTAAAAACAGACGCTGCGGTAAGGCTCAGATTTGTGGTCCTGACCATCATAAACAGTGAGAATATAAGTAGAAAAACTGAATCCACTATCATTATTGTACCTGGACCAAGAGCCATTCTGACTGCATTAATATCGTTTGTTGCGTGTGCCATCAGATCTCCTGTCTTGTGAGTGTTGAAGTAGTTTGGAGACAAGGTCAACAAGTGTGAAAACAGTTTATTTCTAATCTTGAACTCAATTTCACGTGATGAGCCTATCAGGTATATTCTCCAAAAATATCTTCCAACACCGATGAACAGACCAGTTGCAACGATAAGAAAAGCATATAGCATCAATTTATCCTTATCCAGGTTTCCATATTGAAGATCGTCGGTGAGTCTCCTAAGAATCTGAGGCACGACCAACTGGACCGCATCTATTACAATCAGCCATAGAACACCTATAATGTAATACTTTTTATGTTCCAGAAAGTACTCTTTAATTGTCAAAAATGATTTCATGTTGATCCTCCTCGCTGGACTTATGTTTCAAATAACATTATAACAATTTTCCAGTAAAGTTTCTTCTTTTTATTACGAATAGGAAATTTCTACTATTTTAAATAATGGAATTTCCGTATATGAGTATCATAAAAAGCTTCCTTAATGCATTTCAGATGCTTTTTTTACAAAAACCGGACAAAATAATTATATAAGGTCTTTAATTCGGCAGATGACTGGTCATAGGAAAATATTATTGGGGCAAATTCAATTAAAATGATTGCAAAATAGAAACTTATTTATCAATCTCTGATTATTACTAATATTTTAGGGGTAAACTTTGTGTATAGAAAAAATGAAAAGGGGAGATATAATGATGAAGTTAAAAAATATCATTGAGGAAAAGAGAAAACAAATGGAGAAAGCGAAAAAGAAAGAAACTGCTAAAAATGTAGCTGTTGGTACTGCAATTGGTACTGCATTAGGAGCTGCGGCAGGACTTCTATTCGCACCTAAAGCAGGTAAGGAAACAAGGGAAGAGATTACAACTAAAAGCAAGGAAGTTGCTGAGAACGTTAAAGTTAAGGTAGAAGAGCAATTGGATACAACAAAAGAGCAGATTGACAAAGTTAAGACAGATGTTGAAAAGGGATGGGAAGACTTAAAGGAAAAAGCTAAGAAAGATAAGGAAAAAGCAGAGAAAGAACTGGATGAAGCAGTTGATAAAGCTGAAGATGTTGCTGATGAGTTAAAAAAAGGCGTTAAAGACCTTAAGGATGTAGCTGAAGAGACAAAGAAAGATGTTGAGAAGGAAATCAAAAAATAGCAAATCTAAGGGGGGATTTTGATGGATGTAACCTTGACACTGGCGGATTTGCTAAAGTTGGTATTGTTTCTACTTGGAATAGGGGTTCTTGGATATTTACTACTTATCCTAAGAAATGTAAACAAGGTGCTTGGTCAGGCTGAAGCAATGATGGAAGAGAATATTAATGAAATAGATGCTACAATCAAGCAAATGCCTCAAATAACCGAGAATGTAAATAAAATAACCAATGAAGCCAACAAGATGATTTCGGAGATGTCTCCGGATTTGACCGGTGTGGTAAGAAATGTAAATGGAATTACCAAAAAAGTAGATGATATGGCCAACATAATTGATAATACCGGACATAAGGTTGGAGATACTGTAGATGTTTTATCAGAGACACTAGCTGAAACAGCCTTGGCTTTCCAATTCAACGCTAAATCAGTTACTTCGTACATTGAGATAGTAAAAGAGATAATTGAAATTGTGCGAGACAGCATTAAAAAGTACTAAAAGAGCCCTTTTGGGGCTCTTTTTTAGTTATTATGCTATACCGTTAAACAAATAACTGGTATACTGTAATGGAAGAAATATAGTAATATTGGTTTAGATTATATAATAGCGAATGGAGAATAAGAGATGAGAAAAATAAAATTTATAATAAATCCATCTTCAGGAAGACAAGCCATGGAGAGAAAGATTGATAACTTGTGTAAAATGCTCTTGGATGATGGTTATATAGTTGGGAAGTTTTTTACAAAAAAGAAGTACGATGCAATGTTTGAGGCTAGAGAAAGCTGCAGAGAAGGGTTTGATTTAATAGTTGCTTGTGGGGGAGATGGCACCGTCAATGAGGTGGTTAAAGGTATCATGACGAGCCAAAACAGTGTTCCACTAGCCATTATGGCCAGTGGAACTGTCAACGACTTTGCAAACTATCTACAAATACCGCGGACATCAGAAGAATTCTTCAAAATGATTCAAAAGGAGAATATAATTGATGTGGACCTTGGGAAGGTAAATGATGATTATTTTGTAAATGTTGCAGCAGGGGGACTTCTAACAAAAGTAGGATACCAGGTACCATCAGATATGAAAGCTGTTTTAGGAAGAATGGCCTACTATCTAGAGGGATTGCGCGAACTTGTTAGTCAGGGCCTTGAACCTGTTAAGGTAAGAATTACAAGTGAAGAGCATACTGGGGATGAAGAAATTCTGATGTTTGTAGTATCAAACAGCTCATCCATTGGAGGATTCAAGAGACTGGCACCTGAAGCTGATGTACTTGATGGCTTATTGGATGTTGTCCTGATTAAAAATGCTGATATCGGTGAATTGGCCAATATATTTTTAAATGTACTTACAGGTGAGCATATAAAGCATCCAAAGGTAATATATTACAAGACCAGAGAAGTTTTTATTGATGCTGAAGATGCCTTGGTTGTTGATGTGGATGGTGAGTATGGAGGAAAACTGCCAGCCCACTTCAAGGTAATACCAAAGGGTTTAAAAATACTTGTCTAGGAGGTAAGCAATGATACAAAAAAATGTACAACACGTTGATGCTATTGAAGAATATCTTCGAAAAGTAGATTATATCATCAGAAAGAAAGGAAGAGTTATCCTTAGTGATTTCAATATTACTGTTCCTCAGTTCACTGCACTACAGATACTTATAAACAATGGTGATATGACCATAAGCGAGCTTAGCCAGAAGATGGATCTGGCATGCAGTACAATAACTGACTTGATTGACAGAATGGAAAAAACAGATTTGGTTAAGCGAAAAAAAGATGAGCAGGATAAACGTGTTGTAAGAGTTGAAGTGCTTCAGGAAGGACACGATATACTTGCAAGGGTTTTGGAGAAGAGGATTGAGTTCTTAACAGAAAAGTTAAAGGGAATTTCAGAAAATGACAAGAATACACTGAGGGTTGCTTTGGAGAGTCTATATCTGGAGATGGAAGAAGAAATCTAAAAATGAGGTGCTGCATGAAACTGATCAATGGCGAAATTCGTTTAATTGAAAAATTCGACACCGAGAATAGAGATAAGGCATATATTGCCGAGCAACTGGATAATCCAGGTCATAAGTGTTTTCTAAAAATTCTCGATTCATATAATCATAAGACTTTGATCGATAATTATTTTGAAAATATCCAACTTTATAAGACCATTGTGCACCCTGGAATTCTTTCAACCTTAGAATTTGGACGAGTTGATACAATAAACCTTAAAACTGCATCAGGTGAAATGTATTACATTCTTTCCGATTATACTGAATGGGATTCCTTGGACAAGAATTTGGATAAATTTACTTTTGATACTCGTGTCGACATTTTATTAAGAATCATTGAGGCTATTGATTACCTCCATTTCAGAGAGCTTACCTATGATGTTTTAAGCCCTGACAAGGTATTTGTATCATCAACTGGTCAAGTAAAACTATTAAATATATCTTCAATAGTTCATATGAAACAGAATAGAAATAGTTTCAAGTTAATAAGTGAGTACATAGCACCAGAATCAATCAAGCATGGTCAAGGAAAAAACAAAAGTTCTGATTATTGGTCAATAGGTGTATTGATAGAAAAACTTCTATTGTCTGAAATTGATAAAAAGAATCCTGATATGAGCAATTTTTTTTATGAGATTAAAGAGGGTCTGAAATCAAAAGAGAATAGTAAAAAGAGTAGAACTCTTGGTTATTACTCTGAGATTATAAAGGAAAAAAGTGGAATAGATTACAAAAGAGATCTTTCACTGGAAAGAGAAAGATTGTATTTTGAAGTCACATCCATTGGTTTTAAGAAGCATCTTAACAATCCAAACTTTAGGGACCCATTCAACAGAACACAAGGAAAAGGAACCTCGGGATTAATGGTTGATGGCAATAGTGGAACTGGCAAATGCAGATTTGTTAAAGAGCTGTTTAGGAGAAGAAGTCTTGAAGGAAAGAAGACATACTCCGTTGATATTGGTCAAGGTGAGATTTCAAGCTCTGATAATTTCAAGACTTTTTTGATTCAATTCTGTAATCAGCTTGATATACTTAACAAAGTAGAGACAGAATCCAATAATATGGAACTGAAAATACAAGGCTCTGATTTGAGCTACAATTTGGATCGACTTGATTCCAGGCTCAGATTATATACAGATCTTGCTGAGGAACTTGCAAGAAATTCAAAAACAAATACAGTATTCTTGGGGATTACAAACCTTCAAAGAGCTGATATTGAAATATATAATTTTTTGGATTTCATAATCAGCAAATCAGCAGGCAGAAGAGTCTTTTTTGTGTTTTCAGTTATCAGCGATGACATAAAAGGATTAAGGAATGACAAGTATATAAAACAATGGATTAAAACTGGTTTCTTTGAAGTGATCCTCTTAAACAATCTCACAAAGGTCGAGACATATGAATACATTTATGCAATTCTTGGCAACAGTAATATCCCAGAAAATCTTTTGAGAGCGCTCTACAAGGAGTCATTGGGGAATCCGAGATATATCAGAATTTTGCTAAGACATTTCATTGACAGAAAAGTACTGCAAATAGATGAGGATGGAAACTGGACTACAACTACAGATGACTATGCTTCGGTATATTATCCAACAACTTTCAAGAAAACTATTATTAAGCAGATTAATGAATTAAACAAGGATGAGATGGAGTTTTTGAAGCTGCTTTCCTGCTTTGACTATCCAATAGAAGAAGAAATTCCACTTCAAATCATGAAAACAGACGAAGCTGGTTACAAGAAGTTATTACAAAAGTTGGTAAAGAGAAGAACTGTTAACACTACGAATGCGACAAACCATTTAATATCTTTTGTTGAAGGAGATTTCAAGAGACAAATTCACAACGACATCAAGGAAGAGGAGAAACTAGGATATCATAAAAGTATTGCTGATGTTTTAATAGCAAGAAGAAATGACAATGAAGTGTTTAACTTTGAATCATTGATTCTTCATCTTAGTGCATCTGAGCAACTTGACAAGATGGTAGAGATAGTAATGCAGAGAGTATCTAAGGAGTTAAACAGATACAATGACAATTCGGTCAATATTCTAAAAATGTGCTACAGAAATCTCAAAGGCAAAAATCACCAAGCTAAAGGAATAATTCTTCAATTTATTATAGAAGCTCTTATAACACAAGGAAGATTCAGTGAATGCCTTGAATATATAAAGACTTATAATTCCCATGCAAAAGAAAACAAATCAATAAGCGACTTACTCACTTCTGAAATTATGAAATTGGAGATTATGCTGAGGTCAGGAGATCTGTCTGCGCTAGAGGAACAAGTTAAGAAATGTGAGAGTTTAACTTTGGAAGCTGCGGATCCAGAGAATAGAATTCATCTGTTGAAGCTAAAGGCAATAATGAATCAGATAATGGACAATAATTATGATTCATTATTGAACATTGAGGATGCACTTGAAATCTCTGAAAAGGAAGATATTCATGATTATGATGGGGATTTGTATAATCTTCAGGGAATAAGCTTCTATTTATCTGGTGACCACAATAAAGCTCTTGAAAGTTATCATATGGCAATAGAAAAATTCGTTATTTCAAAACGACCATTTGATAGAGTTAAGGCTTTGAATAATATTGGGAATCTATACAATGAGGTAACAGGGGAGCCAAAAAAAGCTCTTGAATATTACGCCAGATGCTTGAGTATCTCAGAAGAAAATGGTCTGGCATCATTTCAGACAACATTTTTGAATAACTTAAGTGAAGTGCATCTTACAATAGGCTCGTATGAGGATGCAGAATTATATATTAAGAAAGCCATTGAATTGTCACATCTCAATGGGGATAGGATAAATGAGTTCCAAGGTACTGTATATAGTGGGATGTTGGAACTTGCTAAACAGGATTTGGAAAATGCTTCCAGGATATTTTTAAAGGTAAGAGATTTCAATAGAGAAGATCCCGTCATGGAAAAAGAGGTAATAGTTCATTATTTGGATTTTTTGGCGAGCTTCTATATGGAGGTTGGAGATTATTACCTTGGTAAAATGTTTACTAGAAATGCTGAGGAAAAATCCAGGGGAGTCAATCCAAAACTTCAATTTAGATCTAGTGCCAGGATCATATTAATTAATTCGATCATTCAGAAAAAGATTGAGCAGGAGGCTGTAAAGGAAATCTTAAATCAATTCAAAATCAAGGGTAATGAATTTGAAAAAGGGCGATTCCTTATTGAAATGATGCATCTCAGTTTGATATTAAAAGACGCTGAAAATTTCAGTTTTCTCGAGAGGGAATTCTCAGAGTTGGATTCTGAAGAAGCAAAGTCCATCCACGAAAATGATTATAATCTTCTTAAACTTATACAGTCAGGCTCTGCTGAAAAAGTTCTTGAAGCTACACTTATCATGGAGGATAAGGATTGTACTTTTACTCAGTCCTTATGCAGATATCACGCATATATAGGTGAATTGCTATATATAAACAAAAGCTATAATCTCTCAGCAGCTCATCTATTAAGGTCAATTGACCTGGTTCAGGCAAAAATAGATCAGATACAAATTAATGGATATTCTAAAAAAATTCTAGACAATTATAATATCGAAAGCGTCACAAGTACCTTAGACAAGGTTTTTAAAGAGGGATTGGGGATTGAATCCGATAAGGTTGACGCTATCGTCTTCGGTGAAAACTTGATAGGAAACTATCTATCCCTGCTTGATTATAATCAGTATAATGAACTTTTTATTGATAGAGATAAAAAAAGCATTCCGTACACAATTCAAGAGCTTATATTAGGGTTCACTGATGATCACATTGAAAATTTGGAACAGATACTACAGTATGTAATGGCTGAGTCAGGTGCTACTACAGGTGGAATTCAAATATTTGGAACTGAAGGACAAGGTAGAATAGACATCCCCATTGGCGCAGGGGAAAATATTAGCCCTATAATCGAGGATATCTTGATTGAAGGAGAAGAAATATTGTTCAATAAAGGGAGTAATTCTTTTGAGAGCGAAGTAAGTCAGGAGTACTTTGAAACGAGTATAAATGGTTTTATAGGCGTGCCAATATTTGAACCATCGAAAATGGAATCAAACATTGAAAGACGATCTCAAAAAAGGAAATCGAAAGTGTATGGTTACATATATCTTCAAACTGGTAGTGGAATCAACAGATTTGACATTTATAGATTGCAGCTTGTAAAAAGTATGACGAATCTTGTCTATCTGAACATGGAGAACAAGAAACTCTACTTGAGATCAAATTTTGATAAGTTAACAAATGTATTAAGTCGTGAGTCCATTGAAAATGCAATGGAGGAAGTGATTAGAACCTATAATGGTATCGAGGATGAGTTTTCCGTATTGATGATGGACATTGATAGGTTTAAAGATGTCAACGATACTTATGGTCATCAAACAGGAGATCAGGTATTGAAAAGAATTGGAGATTTGCTTAATGAAAACACCAGAACCAGTGATCATGTTGGAAGGTACGGTGGGGAAGAGTTCTTGATAATACTGGAAAATATTACAAAGGAAGACACAATTGGCATTGCTGAGGGAATTAGAAAAGCCATTGCCGGAGATAAAGGGTTTATAGTTGATAGAAAGGTTACAGTAAGCATTGGTATTTCTCATTATCCTGTTCATGGAAATTCAAAGGAAGAATTGATTTACAAGGCAGACCAATCGCTATATTACGCAAAGGAAATTTTGGGAAGAAATAGTATTGCTTACTGGGATGTTAATATGGAAGAAATTGAAGATATCAAGAATAAATCACATAAAATTTCCATGGAAGTATTTGAGAGAAATCAAAATGGCATGGTCTCATTGATGGATATGGCTGTACTATCAAGATCAGGGCAATCATTGAATGATAAGCTGTTTAGTTTTTTAGGAGCTATTAACGAAAGCATTGAAGCTGAGCTGAGCTCTATACTCATCCTTGAAGGAGATCATGTGGTCGATCAATTCACCAGGGAAGAAGTAAAGAGTAATTGGTCTGACAATATTGACTTGCCAAGTAGTTTAACAGTTAAGGTTATTGATTCAAGAGAAACCCTGATGACTGTCAATTGGTCAGGTGCGGTGCAGAGACAAGGAGATGTTGACATTTCATCTCTTAAGTCTATAATTATATCTCCAATTATTATTAAAGATGGAGTAAAGGCTATTGTTTACAGCGAAACAAGTCTACGAAATAAAGATTTTACAAGTGCTGATATAACTGCAGTCGAAGTTTTAGGTGGAGTATTTTCTGTTAATTTAGTATAATATTAATATTCCGGCGAATAGATAGATACGGTCGGTTGAGGAGGGATAGGATGTCAACTACAATCAAAGATGTTGCAAAAATGGCAGGGGTTTCAATATCCACAGTATCCAGGGTTATTAATGATTCGAAGCCTGTCAGTCCTGAAGCCAGGAGGAGGGTGCTTAAGTCCATTGAGGAGTTGGGTTATAAGCCGAATGAGGTAGCGAGAAGCTTGGTTACCAAAAAATCGAACTTAATAGGAATAATAGTGGATGATATTGGCAGCTCTTATGTTGCACAGATAATCAGGGGAGTCGAAGAAGTAGGAAGGATGTATAATTACGACATACTTCTTTGCAGCAGTTATGGCGATAAAGAAGCAGAAATGAGATTTGTCCAGCTTCTTATGCAGAAACAAGTGGCTGGTATAATAATGGTGTCTGAAATACTTAACTCAGAAGTTTTGACATATCTGGACATGTCAAAAGTGCCTTTCATATATTTAAACAAGTATTACAATGTTTTGGAAAGCCCTACAGTTGCAATTAACAATCGTGAGGCAAGTGACAAGGTTATGAAACATCTTATTGATGAAGGACATAAACGAATATCCTATGTAACACAGGAAAAGGATGTAGAGCTGACTATTGAAAAACAAAAACTTGAATCCTACAGAGAGTGGATTTCTTCCATCAACGAATCAGGCATTGTCTTTGAAGTTGATGGACACAATATCTCTGATGGGTATGATCTTGGTGAAAGGATAATTGATACTCTTTTGGAAAAGAAGATAACCGCAGTATATTGTTGTGAGGACGAAATAGCACTGGGTCTAATAAATTATTTTTACGACCATAATATAAGAGTACCTGAGGACATATCAGTTGTAGGATATGGAGATATTAGCCTTGCATCATATTATCGACCTAAGCTTACGACCATCAAGGAGCCATACTATGATATTGGAGCAGTATCAATCAGAAGAATTCTGAAGGTTCTGCAGGGTGAAAAGATCGAAGAACAGACTTTGGTTCTTCCTGTACAGCTTATAGAAAGAGACAGTACTTCTAAACCAAAAAATATTTGATACTTGGAGTTTGTATGATATAATGATTACAATAGATGGAGGAGTGGGGATAATATGTGTAAGACATTATTGCTTCACAAACTACAAAAAACACAAGCCACAGATTATTCTGTGGCTTTTTTTGTGCCACTTTATCCAGATACTAGGATATCGCGAGAGGAGGATTTTGATGAATAAAATAGTTTTGGACGGCAATAGCTTGACCCTTGAAGATTTTATTAGAATTGTAAGAGGTGGCTATAAAGTTGAACTTTCAAATGAAGCTTTGAAGAGAGTAGAGAAGGCAAGGAATCTTGTAGACAAGTTTGTTGAAGAAGAAAAGGTAGTGTATGGAATAACAACGGGATTTGGTAAATTCAGTGATGTGGTGATTAGCCCAGAAGAAGCAAAGACTTTGCAAAAGAATCTTATTATCAGCCATTCATGTGGAGTTGGCAATCCACTTCACGAGGAAGCTTCGAGAGGAATCATGGTACTAAGAATAAATGCTTTGGCAAAAGGATATTCAGGAATCAGATTATCAACTCTGAATACACTTATAGAAATGGTAAACAAGGAAGTTAACCCAGTGATACCAGAAAAAGGTTCACTAGGAGCAAGTGGTGACTTGGCTCCTTTAGCACATATGGTGCTGGTAATGCTTGGCGAAGGAGAGGCTTTCCATAAAGGTGAGAGAATGTCCGGAGCGAAGGCAATGGAGATGGCAGGCATAGATACTGTTGAACTGACATCAAAGGAAGGACTTGCTCTAATAAACGGTACACAGGTAATGACATCCATTGGAGCATTGACATTGTATGATGCAATAATGCTGTCAAAGACAGCGGATATTGCGGCTGCAATGACAATAGAGGCCCTAAATGGAATCACAGATGCCTTTGACCCCAAGGTACACAATGCAAGAGGACATATGGGCCAGATAAATTCTGCTGACAATTTGTTGAGAATTTTAAATGGTAGCCGAATGACTACAAGACAGGGGGAATTGAGAGTACAGGATCCTTACTCATTAAGATGTACACCACAGATTCACGGAGCATCAAAAGATGCATTGGAATTTATAAAATCCAAGGTAGAGATAGAGATGAATGCAGCAACTGATAATCCATTGATCTTTACTAAAGAAGAAGAAGTTATATCCGGTGGAAATTTCCATGGGCAACCCATGGCATTACCATTTGATTTCTTGGGGATAGCAATAGCTGAGCTAGCTAACATTTCGGAAAGAAGACTTGAAAGACTTGTGAATCCTTCATTAAGCAATGGACTTCCAGCATTCCTTACAAAAAAAGGTGGCGTGAACTCCGGGTTTATGATTGTTCAGTATTCGGCAGCATCTCTTGTATCTGAAAACAAGATTCTGGCTCATCCTGCCAGCGTTGATTCAATTCCATCATCAGCAAACCAGGAGGATCATGTATCAATGGGGACAATAGGAGCCAGAAAGGCGAGAGAAATCTTTGAAAACACCAAAAAGGTTATTGCCATGGAGCTAATGGGGGCTTGTCAGGCTATAGACATCAGAGGAAACATAGGTCTTGGAATGGGAACAAGCGAAGCTTATAAAGTAATCAGAGATAGAATTGATACCTTGGAAAATGACAGAATTATGTACACTGACATAAACATGGCAGAAGAAATAGTGGAATCATGGGAAATTGTAACAAAAGTGGAAAGCAAAACAGGTGAATTGATTTAGGAAGTGGTCATTTCTTCTATTATTGTTTAAGCAGTCAGTATAATGTATAATAATAATTACAAACAAAAGACTTTTAGCATATGCTAAAAGTCTTTTTGAAAGCTGGGGAATTTGATGATCAATGAATTTTTAAAAGCGTCGTCTCTTATATTCATGGCAGAAATGGGAGATAAGACACAAATAATTGCAATGACTTTTGCTACACAATACATGGTAAGACACGTGCTCTCAGGAGTTGCTCTGGGAGTCATTGCCAATCATGGGATTGCTATAATACTGGGAGCATTAATCGGGAATATGATAACAGTGGAGCTTGTCGACGTAATAGCCGGGGGATTATTCATATTCTTTGGTTGGAATGCTTTGAGGATTGATGACCCAGAGGATATTGAGAATAAAATTCAAATTCATCCAATATGGACAGTAGCACTTGCTTTTTTTATTGGAGAGTTGGGTGACAAAACACAGCTTACTGCAATGGCTCTTTCAGCGGAGTCAGACTTCCCGGCAATAATCTTGGCTGGGACTACATTGGGAATGGTAGCTACCAGTGGATTGGGAATATTTGTTGGATCTAGAATAGGCCGTAAAATACCGGAAATAGGATTGAAAATTGCTTCTTCGATTGTTTTTCTTGGATTTGGGATTTCAAGACTTGTGGGCGTAATGGACATATACTTTTACAGCTGGTTAATTATAATTGGCATTATTGCAACGATCGTCCTGGTGGAACTATTCCTAATAAGAAAAGCGCTTGTAGTGAGCAGGACACAACCAGAAAGACTTCATGTAAAAAAAGCAGCAGAACAGCTTTATGAGATGACTAAAAGAATAAATGAAAGAATCGAAGACATTTGTCTTGGAGAGGAAAAATGTGGTACTTGTGCTGGCGCTGGGTGCCTTCTTGGGTATATCAAGATTATTCTCACAAGTGCAAGAGAGAACCAGGATTATTACTTTGAATCAGATATAGTACTGGAAAACTTGCTAAGAAGACAATATAATAGAAGAGATGTTGAAGATGCATTGCTATTGACATTACAAGAGCTTGTAAAGTATGGATGGACTGATGAACCGAATTTTATAATGACGAAGACAAGGGAATCTCTAGAAATACTTGTTTTTGAAAGAAAAATAATAAGTACGGGTTTACTGAATAATTATCTGGCAGAGATTAAATCATTTGATTATCCAATAGGCAAAAGATACTCGAAGGTACTTCAAGGGGAGGTTGCGAATGAAAAGAAAGACAATTAAAATCATGTTGGCTGATGCCCAATTATTGTGCCTTCATGGGCTAAAGTATATATTGGATGCCCAGGACAATATAAAAGTTGTGGCAAGCGCCAGCAATCATTTAGAGATTTTGGATAAAGGACTGTCAACAAATGCAGATATATTGATAATGGATCCACAACAAAAGGATTATGATGGATTTGAGACTATTAGAATATTGAAGGAAAGAGGATTCAAGGGAAGGATCATACTGCTTCTAGAGAATATATGCAATGAAAGATACATGGAAGCATCGAAAATCAATATTGAAGGTTATGTATTGAAAACTGCTTCCCCGGATAAACTTTTATACTCTATAAAAGAGGTTAACCGAGGAGTTCATTATATAGATGAGGAAGTGAAGAAAGAGCTCCTGTATTCAGACGAGTGCCTCAAAATGTCAAGAATTGAGAATGAAAGAGTTGATTCATTATCTCAAAGAGAATACGACATTATTAAGCTTGTTGCTTCCGGCTTAAGCAATAAATCCATAGCTGAGCAGCTCTTTATAAGTGAAAAAACGGTTAAAAACCATCTTACACAAATATTCAAGAAACTCGAGGTCAGTGATAGAGTGCAGGCGACCTTGTTTGCAATTCGCTCTGGCATAAGGTGATATAATTATTTGGAATTGGAAAGTGTAAAATCCTTGAAGGCTTCTCCCAATGGAGAAAGCTTTCTTTTTTTGTGAAACACTATATAGAAGTTCCTGTATAGAGAAAGCTCTTCAACTTTAAAAACATTTCCTTCAATTGTTTTCTTTTCAGAAGAATCAAAAGCATCTTTATATGAAAGAAATGTAGAGCCCGTACCCAGGGAAACCATCTTCTTGATAGTTTCAGTATCTGCAACGTATGCAGAAATGTGTAGTTTATCCATGGCAATTTTTTCATTGAGGAGTGAATCTTTTAGTATCTTACCAGTTCCTGAGCCTTCTTCCCTCAATATCAGGGGTTGTTTTATTACTTCATTGATGCTCAGGTTGCTTAATTGGGGTCTATCTTTATATACATTGGCAGGTGTTGCAAAAACAAGATAATCATTCATAATCGGTATGTACTCAAGGTTAGGGTCTTCATAGATTGCTCCGACAAAACCAAAATCTATATATCCATCAAGAATGTTTTCAACAACTTTACTGGAATCCACATCAAGTATTGAGAAAGTAACAAGAGGATGTTGCTTTTGAAAACCAAATATTAGCTCTGGCAACAGGTGTTTTCGAGGAACTGAACTGCTTGCTATCTCAAGTTTGCCTTCTATCCTACCCTTGTGTTCGTCTAGCTGGTATTTCATTGACTCGTAGGTGTTGATAATATCCAAAGAGTTTTGATACACAATATTCCCTGCTTCAGTCAAGGTTATTCCTTTGGACATTCTATTTAAGAGTACTGTTTGGAGTTCTCTTTCAATAACCTGAATATGGTTGGTCACGGTTGGCTGTGTAAGATAAAGCTTTTCAGCAGCCTTTGAGAAGCTGCCAAGCTTAGCTACTTCCATAAATGTCCTTAATTGTCTAATATCCATTGGATTTGCCTCCTCTTAGTTATTAATTGTATATTATTTTAAAAATGCTCAAATATCAACCTTTTATTGAATTGTTTAAAAAACGAAAAAAATCTTTTTAAAACGTGTTGACTTTTAATCTAAAACCCTGTATAGTTAGTATTTGTTGGGCGAAACACCGACTGTGGAAATCAATTAAAAAGTCTTGGAAAACATCCAAAACACCATTGACAAATCAGACAGGTTTTGCTACAATAATCTAGTCACCTTAAATCAGAGGCGACAATGAACCTAGATAACTAAACAGTTGTGAGAACTTTGAATAAACCAAGAATCAATTTTTTAAAAACAAATAATATTGAG